>JASFLL010000227.1:0-4089 GCA_050118115.1 Thioalkalispiraceae bacterium | reverse complement strand
GAGTCAGAACTGCTGAATCTTGACGTAGGTGCAGCAGATATCGAAACCATTAATACAATATTTCGGGCTGCACATTCGATAAAGGGGGGTAGTGGAACCTTCGGTTTAACCGCAGTCGCGGAATATACACATGTTATGGAGACTCTCCTCGATGAGATGCGGGATGGTCGACGCCAGGTAACGCAGGAGGCTGTTGATGTCTTGTTACGTTCAGTCGATGTGCTGCGGAACATGCTGACGGCTTTACGTGACGGCGACGAATTAGATAGCCAGGGTATTAGTGAATCACAGAAAGAACTGGATACCTTGCTGGCAGGTGGATTAGAAACTGATGGTGAAGCACCAGTATCGGAAACTGTGTCAACGACTGACTCAGAGAAAACATCAGGCTGGAATATTACATTCCGTCCACACACTGATATGCCCAAGACCGGGAATGATACGGTGCGTATGCTTCGCGAATTGAATGAGCTCGGTTCAGTGGATATTGAAGCCAACCTGGATGCGTTACCAGCGTTTGCAGAACTCGATCCGGAAGAAAGCTATCTTGGCTGGAAGATACGTTTAACGGGTGATATTCAAAAAGAACAGATTACCGAAATATTTGAATGGGTTGATGATGAATGTGATCTGGCTATACAGCCAGTGGATCAGAATGATGGCGCGGGTACTGGTAAAGCTGAATTAAATATAGAGGTGCTTGAGGCTTCATTTAATGCAATCGCCCCGATGGGCGAACAGCTGGTTGCACGATTCTATCAGGAATTATTTGCACGTCATCCCGGGGTAAAACCACTATTCAAAAATACCTCTCCTGAGAAACAACAGAAAAAGTTACTTTCTGCACTCAAGTTGGTTGTTGCAAATCTCCGCAAGCCGGATGAACTGAATAAAGCGTTAGTCGCCATGGGTGAACGCCATCAGGGCTATGGCGCCAAACCTGAATATTATGCAGCAGTTAGAGATACGCTGCTTGCTGTGATGTCTGACGTAGCGGGTGATGCATGGACAGATATTGTCAGGCAGGCCTGGACCGACGCATTGAATATTATTGCCGGCACTATGATCGGTGCCTATAAAGAGACGCCGCAAGCTACACAAGATAACGTCGCGGATCGACGTGGTAATTCTGATCGGCGTAGTGGTGATCGCAGAAAGGCAACAACAGAAGCCGCATCAATACGAGTATCGATAGACAAGGTCGACGAGCTTATCAATACAGTTGGTGAACTGGTTATTACCCAGTCTATGTTGGGACAGTTCGGCGAAGCTGAGACCTTTACGCCTGAACATATTGAAAAATTGCGAGATGGACTTGGGCAACTGGAGAGATATACGCGGGAACTTCAGGAATCAGTTATGCGAATTCGCATGCTACCTATCAGTTTTGTGTTTCAACGTTTCCCCAGGCTTGTGCATGATCTGAGTGGCAAACTCAACAAGAAAATTGAATTAAAGATGTCGGGTGAAGGAACTGAACTTGACAAGACCGTAATGGAAAAGATTGGTGATCCACTGGTTCATCTGGTGCGTAATTCAATTGATCATGGGATAGAACAGCCTGATGTTCGGGTTGAAAATGGCAAGCCGGAAACAGGTGTTGTACATCTAAATGCCTATCACCAGGGTGGCAATATAGTTATTGAAATTACTGACGATGGAGCAGGGCTTAATCGCGAAAAAATTCTTGGTAAAGCAATCAAAAATGGCCTTGTCTCCGAGAATGATCAATTGACCAATGAGCAGGTTGATGATCTTGTATTTAGCCCAGGGCTGTCAACTGCAGAACAGGTGAGTGATATATCTGGGCGTGGTGTCGGCATGGATGTGGTGAGAAAGAATATTCGTTCCCTGGGAGGAACTGTTGAAGTCAGATCGGCACCTGGCCAGGGATCAACTTTCTCAATCCGGTTACCGCTGACGCTCGCGATTCTGGATGGCCAGCTGGTTACAGTTGGTGAAGAGACTTATATTGTGCCACTTGTTTCAATTGTTGAATCAATCCAGGTAAAACGTGAAAACGTAAATCGCATCAGTGGTCGCGGCGAAGTATATAAATTACGTGATGAGTATATTCCAGTCGTTCGTCTTTACCACCTTTTTGGAATAAAACCATGCTCGGAAAAATTAGATAATGGCTTGCTTGTAGTTGTTGAAGCTGAAGGACAAAAAATTGCACTTTATGTTGATGACTTGCAGGGGCAACAGCAGGTGGTAATCAAAAGTCTGGAGACAAACTTCAAGAGAGTACAGGGGCTTTCAGGTGCGACGATATTAGGTGATGGTACAGTCGCGTTGATTCTGGATATAAGTGGACTGGTCTCATTAACAAAAACTGCAGGCGTACCAGATTTAACCGTGATAGATGGTGATATCGAAGCGGCTTAAGGAGAATATTTATGAGTGATATGGCACAAACAGTGGGCAATACGGATATTATGGCAAGTGGAGATGAGTCACAACAGCAATACCTGACTTTTATGTTAGCCGGAGAAGAATATGGAGTCGACATACTTCGGGTACAGGAAATTAAGGGCTGGGATACAGTTACACAAATACCAAACACTCCTGCTTATATAAGAGGTGTCATCAATCTGCGTGGAACAATTGTGCCGATCATTGATATGCGTTGCCGCTTTGGCCTGGAAGAACTCGAATATGGCCCCACAACCGTTGTTATTGTGCTGAAAGTTAATAGTAATGAGAAAAGTCGCATTATGGGGATTGTTGTAGATGGCGTGTCTGATGTTTATAACATGCCGGATGAAGAGATTAAGCCTTCCCCGGATTTTGGTAGCGCAGTCGATACTAATTTCGTAAAAGGGCTGGCAACGGTAAATGAGAAAATGGTTATTGTTCTTGATATTGATCATATGTGTAATTCGGATGAGTTGTCAGACATTGATGGTGTAACGGACTAAGTGCTGGATATCAGGAAATGCGGATGATAGCTGTGATGAACCAGAAAGGTGGAGTAGGTAAAACGACTACCACCATGAATGTTGCGCATGCACTGGCACAATCCGGGCAACGTGTGCTGGCGATGGATCTAGATCCGCAGGCGCACTTGACGGCCGGGTTTGGGCTGGTCCGTCGATCGCAACCAGGTATGGCAGAAATGATGCTGGCTGAGAAATCTCTAGAAGATGTTGTGGTACTGGCAAGAGACAATATGGATCTGGTACCTGCAGGTGATCGACTGGGTGAACTTGAACACCTGACAGCTGGTGGTGCAAAAAGGGGATGGTTGCTACGGGAAGCGTTACAGGCTTTCTCAGATAACTATGATTATATCCTGGTTGATTGTCCTCCATCTTCAGGCATCCTGGGCATGAACGCCCTGTTAGCCGCTAAAGAAGTATTGATACCTGTATCAGGAGACTTTTTTGCTCTTCAGGGTTTGGCGCGATTGATGAGTATATTTCAGCATATTGAGTCTTCACTGAAATTAAATACTGAAAAATGGGTTGTTCTTACCCGTTTTCAGGAAAGACGCCGTCTTGCCAAGGATGTAAAAGACAAAATTATGTCCTACTTCCCCAAGCGTGTTTATCGCACAGCAATACGAGAGGCGGTTGCATTGGCTGAGAGCCCGGGTTTTGGTCAGACAATTTTTGAGTATCAGGCAAGTAGTAATGGTGCCAAGGATTATAAAAATCTGGCAACAGATATCCTGAAGGGCAAAGTAATGCATTGAGTTGGTGATTTATGAAAAAGGTAAAAAAAACGATAAAACATGTTGCAAGCTCACCAAAAGGTAGCGAGAAAAGCAACAAGACACAATATAAAGACTTCGACTTTTTAACCGAAGTGCTGGCTTGTATGGCCTGGACAACAAAAGCCTAGAATTGGCTAAATAAGGTAAAGAAGATGCCTAAACGATCACAAAGTAAACTGGGTTTTGATCCACTTTCCTGGATGGATGATGAGAGTGAAATCCAACAAGAAATTAATACGACCGCATCAAAAAAACATAGCGGAAAGGAGAAAACTATGGCACGAAATTCAACAACAAAAAAGGGGAGTGCCAACAGTGGAACGAATGATCATCCGCTTGGCCTGAATGTACCGGCACTCGAGAAAAGTTTT
>JASFLL010000226.1:0-4093 GCA_050118115.1 Thioalkalispiraceae bacterium | reverse complement strand
TCCCGGCGAGATTTTATAAATAAGAAAAATTTTATAGAAATTATAAGAATATTCTACTTTCGCTCCTGAATAAAACTGCATACTCTTAAAATCTGATCTATAAGGTTGAGATGAACAGGAGTGATGGCATGCCTCTAGTGAATATGCGCGATATGTTGCACCATGCTTATGAGCATGGTTATGCGGTGGGTGGATTCGATCTGGTTAGCCTGGATTTTCTGGAAGCGATTATTGCTGCGGCAGAGGCGCAGCGTTCACCGGTCATTTTGTCACTGGCAGAATCACATTTTGAATACTATGATTTTGAACTTGCCATGGCTGCGACTGAGCTTGCAGCTAAAAGGGCAGAGGTACCGGTTGCTATACATCTTGATCACGGGGCCTCCTATGACTCTGCTGTGCGTGCCATCAACATGGGGTGTAATGGAGTAATGGTTGATGCTTCTCATGTTTCATTTGTTGAAAATGTATCTATTACAAAAAGAGTAGTCGATATGGCGCATGCCTGTGGTATCCCGGTTGAAGGTGAGCTTGGTTATGTTGCAGGTGTAGAGGGTGAGGATGCTGAAAAACATCCCGGCGAAGTGATCTATACTTCAGTCGATGAAGCCAAATCCTATGTTGCACAAACACAGGTAGATTTTCTTGCAGTTTCCATTGGTACTGTGCATGGTCGGATGCAGGGGCAGCCAAATCTTGACATTGAACGGCTCAAACAGATTAATGAGGCCTTAGGGATCCCCCTGGTTATCCATGGTGGGACCGGGTTGTCCGATAAGCAATTTTCACAGCTGATCGCAAACGGGGTCAGCAAGATAAATTACTATACGGCACTGGCCGACGCCGCCGGGGCATGTATACGTACAAATATCACTGCAGATGACAAGATCGGTTATACCGGGTTAGTAAAGGGAATTCGTGATGCAATTCGAGCTGAGGTTGAAGCGTGTATGGTTAACTGGGGATCAGCAGGCAAGGCCGCTGATGTATTGAAACATGCCAGCGAATGGAAACCTGTCCATCATGTAATTATCTATAATGTCGAAAACAGCAGTGAGATAGCTGTTGATAAAATGATGAGTGAAGGCGAGTCCATCCTCGCCAGGATACCAGGAGTACGTCGTGTGATTACAGGTAAGGCAGTAGTGAATAATGCAAAATATCAATTTTGCTGGCTTATCGAGTTTGTTCACCAGAATGTTATAAACAGTTACCGTGAGCATCCGGATCATGTTGCTTTTGCTGATACCCTGTTCCGTCCTCTCGCGAGCGATCGCATTAGCATTGACTTTGAATAAAGTCCCGAAAATTCAGCTGGCAAAGCGAAATACCTGGACTAGCGTCTAAGCTACTGATAAACGGAATTGGAAGTATCATAAAAATAACGAAAATTTGAACAATGACCTTAATAAGATGGTCTGTATATAAGATTCTGTAAGTAGCCTAAGTCGAACAGGCTATTTGTTAATTCAGTCAGTATGACGATGCCGGATACTATATCTATATTGGCGTTAATTAGTAGCAACGGGACATTAGTTTGAGTGCAATAAAAGATAATCATGTGAATTTGCTTATTGAATTGCTTGGCGCCACAGGACGGCAGGATAAAAAGGCATTTTCCCGGCTGTATCGTCTCACCAGCCCGAAACTATATGCCGTTGCATTACGTATATTAAAAAATGAGGCTAATGCGCAGGATTGCCTGCAGGAAGCTTTTGTGAGTGTGTGGCGACAGGCCGGTTCTTACCGGCCTGAGCGGTCTGCCCCGATGACCTGGCTGACTACGATTATCCGTAATCGGGCCATCGATATACTACGCAAACAGCCACTGGATGCACTGAGTATGGAAGTTGAGGCCAGGCTGGCCGATATGGTTGAGCGGCCTGACTCATCCATTGACAGGATGTCCATAGACAAGTGTCTTGCAGAACTAAACCCTCAACAGCGTGACTGTGTGTTACAGGCATATTATGAAGGACTGACACATCCCGAATTGGCGGAATATATGCAACTGCCGCTGGGTACAGTGAAAACCTGGATTCGGCGGGCCTTGCAACAACTTCGACGGTGTTTACAACAATGAGATATCAAGATCCGGAATTACAAGATAGATTGGCCGCAGAATATGTGATGGGTAATCTTACCGGTAGTGCGCGTCGACGATTCGAAAGATTGCTGATCAGGTACCCTGAATTAGTGAAAACTGTTGCTGCCTGGATGGAACGATTGCAGCCCTTGAATGAGGATATTGCACCACTAACCCCACCTGCATCAATATGGAAGAACATTGAATCTCATATAGGTGAGTCACATCCTGAGTCGTTATGGACTAACCTGAGTTTCTGGCGGGGATTTGGTATCCTTGCCGCTTCATTACTACTGGTTGTTAGCCTGTATTTTTCATTTGGTACACCACCTACTCAGCATGTTGTGGTAGTTACTAATAAATATGCACAACCTGAATGGGTGGTCAAAGCGAGTAGTCAATCACGGCACGTTATGGTGCAGACGATTACCCCACCAACACTACCAGAAGATAAAGTCTGTATACTGTGGTTAGTATGGGAGGATGGCAAAACTCGTTCGGTTGGAATACTTTCTGAAAAAATAGGCATGGCAGAAATGATACTCCCCAAAGATGTTGCCGAAAAAACTGAGATGGCCAATGTCGTGGTAAGTGTAGAGACCAGAGGCGATAATGTCGATAAACCTACAGGTAGAATTGTCTTTAACGGCCCCTGGGTAAGGTTATAACCTGGTCTACATAAATTAATTTTCAATAATTAACACATACCCAAAATCCAAAACCGAAATTAGTACGTATAGAGGTCTGTATATTCAATAATAACAGGAGAGACCTCATGCGCTATATCCCCAATGCGTTACGCCCGCTCGCCCAGCAACTCCGGCACTTTATTGATCACTATCGCAATACGGTTATTAATTACCTGGAATCACAGATCTCAGCGGAGACGCTCACGCAATTAAGTACATTGATTACAAACACGATTAAAGCAGGTGGCAGCATCTACGTTTGTGGTAATGGTGGTAGCCATGCAATCGCCAGACAGTTTGAATCAAGCCTTGTAGAAGCCCTTGCAGATGGAGACTTTCCAGTACGTGTGCGCTGGGGGGTTGATTTCCATGCGTCCCAATCGATTGTCCGTCGTTATGGGTATGATCAAATTTTCAAACAACTGCTTAGCCAGGAACATGCAGGAACATCTGATCTCGTAGTATTGGTCAGCGGCAGCGGAAATTCGACCAACGTACTGGTTGCTGCGGACTACTGCCGCAAACATGGAATTCCAGCAGTTGGAATTGCCGCGTTTCATGGGGGTCAGTTATGTGAAAAAGATATCGTTGATTTGTCTATTGCGATCGACATCGATGATCAACAGATTGGGGAAGACGTGGTGCAGTCAGTTTTACAAATTGCTGCCTGGCATGCAGCAATTCTGTTAAAGGATCAGGATCCCGGGCTCGAGTTGATCAGGCACCAATATTTAACACTGTTAGCAGAGGGTTATAACCAGTTTGATGCAGAAATGCTGACGAGAGTGGGTGCAACGGTTAGTGATGCATACCACAATGGCCGACGCGTTTATGTATTGGCGCCTGAGGGGGGAGGGGTCAGCCTGAGTGCTGAACATGTAGCTCACAATTTGAACTGGGATGCTGTCTACGAAGTAAGATTACCACCACCACGTTATCTGACCTCTACACCATCAGGCTGTGATTTTAGTGGTATCGGTAACGACCGTTTTCTGTCCGGCGTGGTAAGTTGCCAGCAACTTTCGATGGCTGTACCTGGTGATATTCTGATTGTTTTTGCCGTCAATCTACAGGAGTCCGCAGTGCAGGAAACCATGAATTATGCCCGCACGCTTAGAATGGAACTATTCTGTATCGCTGGTGACGGACAGAATCATGGTAATTGCAACATGATGTTCAATGTAGATCACCGCTCTGTTGTTGCCGATCTTTGTCAGACAGCGGGACACATGCTTGGCCGGATTGTACGCCTTACATTAAAAATACATGAAGATGGTTCAGCACCCTATGATGATCTCCTGTCTTACCTAGTCGAAGA
>JASFLL010000225.1:0-4116 GCA_050118115.1 Thioalkalispiraceae bacterium | reverse complement strand
TCTTATCGCCTCATTGACCAGCATATATTTTTCTATCATTGCTTTTTTAGCGTTGGCCGGATCATTTAAGACATCTTCGTAAATCAGGCAAATTTTATCGAAGCCGTTATCAACACTATCATACTTATCCGAACAGCCATTAAGTATTATAACGGCAACAAACAACGCCCATCGTTGACTTCTCAGCACTCCCCCCCCCATGTATTAATAGTAAAATTGAATCGGTTCTTATTCGTTTTCAAAATCTCCGCCATCCCCTTTTGCTGGCCAGTTCTTCATATGCAGATCCCGTTGTGGGAATGGTATTTCAATTCCATTTTCACGGAAGGCCGCATCGATGGCAAAATTCAGATCAGAAATGACACTCAAGCGATTATCGACATCCTTGATAAAACAACGTAATTCAAAATCAAGCGAACTATCGCCGAACTGTCGGAACAGGACAACCGGTTTCGGTATCGAACCTCCTCCAATTACTTCCGGATGATCTTCCGCGACCTTCATGAGTATCTCCTTGACCTTCTGGGTATCGCTGCCATAGGCAACACCGACCGGGATACGGGCACGACCACGCGGGTCATGTAACATCCAGTTGGTCACCTGGCCAGATATCAATTCGGAGTTAGGCACGATGACATCGGCCCGATCAAAGGTTTCAATCTGCGTGGCACGGATCCGGATCTGTTTGACGTGCCCTTCGGTATTCCCGACAACAATCCAGTCACCGGTTTTAACCGGCCGTTCAAACAGCAGGATTAAACCCGAAACAAAATTATTGACGATATTCTGTAAACCAAAACCAATACCCAGTGACAAGGCACCGGCGATGATGGCTAAATTTGCATACTCTATTCCGGCAATACCCAGGGTCACAAGGATGGCAATAGCCACACCTGCATAGCCAATCATGGTCACCATGGCTTCACGTGCACCACGCTCCATCGGCATTTTACTGACCCAGCGTTTGCGCATTTGCCCCTGGAACCAGGCGCTGAGTGTCACCAGCACACCAAGACTTACCAGCGCAAAGACAATGCGGGCCGGCACAACTTTAAGTGAACCCACTGTAAAGCCATTGGTAAAGATGACCTTGATCTGTTCGACGACACTGGCTGATAAGTCCCAGATAAAAATCAGCATGAGCATAAGTAATGCCCACCAGCCGAGGTTGACCAGCAGTCGAATCCAGAAGAAGCCGGTAATATGTCCCTCAGGTGTTAACCCCAGTATTCGACGTGTCCTTCGTTGCCATGATGTATATCCATACTCCAGCCCTTCCAGTAACTCCGAGCTTAAACGTCCCAGGATAAGAATTACAACAATCGTAAACAGGCTGCCAAAGACGGATCGCATCAGCCAGCCAGACAAGTTGGTATAACCACTTAGATCGGCAAGGATGGCCACGACCAATACCAGTGACAGGCCATAACGCAACCAGGAATGTTGCAGAATTCCGCGCAGGTCTTTGAGCAACCAGAGGATCCAGATCAGGTTAACTGCAAATGCCAGCCGGATCGTGGTGCGTGCCAGACTCAGCATATGCTCGGGAAGACTTGTCTTGAGCAGGCTGTCTATCAGCAAATAACCCAGCAACATCACCACTGTTAACACTTTCAACCGACGCGCCAGGGCACATGCAATCTCCGGCTTGATATTGATAAATAACTTACCCGGGGCATAAGGTGACAATGAAAAATTGATCACATAGCGAGCGATAAACAGGAATGCCAGGCCATTAGCTGCAGTCGTGATAAGCGGTACCGGTGTCATTCCTTTCGTATAAATTGAAATTGTGACCGTCAGGGCGATACTGGCAAAAAGATAGGGTGCTTCATGACAAAATGTACCCAGTAACGAGGCCGCGAAACGCCCGCTTTGCTCCGACGTCCAGTGAATACCTTGAATCACGGGAGTCAGGAAACGATAAATCAACAGACCGCATATCACACTAAGCAGGACAATAGCGATTAAGGTCCAGATCTGATACTGTTCTGCAGTTTTTATCCAGCTATGTTGCAAACCATAAGACCATGTCTCGCTAAACCAGCTAACGGGAGCTTTTCGGTACTTATTCAAGACGGTTAGAATATTATCGTGCTTTGCCAGTAACTGTGTTTCTAATATTTTTTGTAACTGTTTCTCAGCCGTATCGAGCGCAGTCTGGATACGCAACAGCATGGCGTTGCAGGTAGCAAGTTCGGTCTCTGCCTGATTGAGATCCTTTTCCTGTTCCTTACGTTGCTTAATCAGTTCTGGCGCTTCTTTTTTATGTTTTGTTCCCAGCGACTCCAGGCTCGCCTTTTTTTCGGCCACGTTCTTTTGGGATTTATCGATACACTCCTGTGCCTTTGCTTCGAGCGATGTGAGTTTCTGGTTGATCTTGCGGATTCCGGATACATCCAGTGTCCTGGATTTTAATTGCTGTTCCTGGGCCTTGATCTCATTGACCAACGCCTCCGCAGGTGTCGGCTCTACCTGTTCGGCCAGTGCGACGCTAACGATTAGAAATGAAACCAGAATGAGCAATACTTTCTTAAACATAAATCCCTTCTCAATTGAATCCAGTGATACCTGCACAGCAATCATTAAATCACTCTTATTCATAGCTGTATACCATCAGCTGTGGCACAGGGTGGGCACTCCCTGTACAGCAAGCAGCCGGCCCCTCGTTCTTCGATTCAGGCGCCCCAGGCCAGTTTATGCGATTTTCCATTCTTGAAATTTTAGTTACAAATATAAAGGCGATTAGCCACTGTCCGATATATAAAAGTGTATTTAGACAAAGAATGCGTTTATTTGTAACCTCTTGTTTTTACTTGGATAATTGTAAGGCGTGGAAGAAAAATCCCAAACATCTGGCTCCGGTTTGCGCTGGGAGCACAACAGCGTTGTGGGTCAGGCTTATGTCCGCATATTTTTCAATGTTATTTTGAGCGTCTATACCTACCTGGGCAGTACTTACAGCTGGTTAGGTAATCCGCCGGTTTCATTGTTCCATCTGACCATCATCTTTCTGTCTCTGATGACCGTGTTCACTTTGCTGGCAGGCTTTACCCGTTCCATGAGCTGGCCGTTTATTCTTACCAGCCTGTTATTCGATGTGTCATTCTCGACCTACGCAATGATTGAAGGTGGAATGTCTACCTTTTTCATGTATGGCATTTTTCTCTGGATCATCATTGGCTATGGCTTACGTTTTGGTCGTAAATACATGCTCATCGCCAATGTCCTGGTCATCGCTGGTTTCTCGCTGGTCATCACCACGGCTGATTTCTGGAAAGAGCATGCCTTTATTGGCTGGGGCTTGATGCTGTGGATCGTATTGATGCCGGTCTATGTGGGCAAATTGCTTAGCAAACTGGAAGTTGCGGTAAAAATGGCGGATAAGGCCAGTCAGGCCAAGAGCCAGTTCCTGGCGAATATGAGTCACGAAATACGTACGCCGTTGACAGCAGTCATCGGCTTTTCTGAAACCGCGCTTTATGATGATCAATCCACCGAGCAACGTCTGTTTGCCCTGAAGACCATTAATAAAAGTAGCCGCCATCTGTTAAACCTGATCAATGATATTCTCGATTTCTCCAAGATCGATGCAGGCGAACTGGAAATTGAACATGTAAAAATGAACCTGTTCCAGACCCTGTCAGAAATAGAATCGATCATGATGATTCAGGCGGCCAAGAAATCCATTGATTTCAAAATAAATTATCATTTCCCGATCCCCGCGATAATAGAGAGTGACCCAATTCGTCTCAAACAAATCCTGCTGAATTTATGCAGCAATGCGATAAAGTTCACTGAAAAAGGCTCTGTGAGTCTGGATGTTGATTATAATGTCGCAAGTGGCTTATTGAACCTGACAGTAACCGATACAGGTATCGGAATGACGTTTGAACAAACTCAGAAAGTATTCCAGCCATTCAAACAGGCCGACTCGAGCACCACGCGCAAATTTGGTGGTACCGGCCTGGGCCTGTCGCTATCTAAACAACTGGCGGACCTGATGGGCTATCATTTATCAATCCGCAGCGAACTGGGAAAAGGCACAACATTTAAATTACAAATAGCCTGCTCCCACTTGTCAGAAAAAGAAATGATATTCGGTCAGATCGATGT
>JASFLL010000224.1:0-4129 GCA_050118115.1 Thioalkalispiraceae bacterium | reverse complement strand
CAGTGTTCACGTAACTCGGTATGCGTCAATTCGAAAAACAGTGACTCCAGGCTCTGTTTACCACAGTATAATTCTTCAACTTTAATGCCTGCGCTCAGCAACTCATTGAGTATGACTGCCGACTGCTCGACATCCTTTGCATCACCGGTAAGATAACCACCCTCGATATGCAGCTGATGATCTTTAGAAATGGCTATTAGTTTTTCATCGTGAAGAATCACGGATTTTGCCAGCCTGGCCCTGAACTGCGCTCCCCGGTTCAGGAGTTCGTTCAGTTCGCCACTGACAAGGATACGGCCGTGATCGATCACGGCCACATGATCACAGAGCTTTTCCACTTCTTCCATGTAGTGGCTGGTATACAATACCGTCGTCCCCATCTCGTTGATCTCACGTATCGATTCAAGAATAAAGTGCCGTGATTGCGGATCGATACCCACGGTCGGTTCATCAAGAATCAACAATTGTGGTCGGTTCAGGAGACCGATCGCCAGGTTCAGGCGACGTTTCATCCCACCGGAATAGGTACCCGCCTGTCGATGGGCAAAACCTGCCAGTCCTGTCATCTCCACGACCTGTTCGATACCTGCTTTTGGTTGTTTAAGTCCCGGATACAGGTGAGCAAAAAAGCTGAGATTTTCAATAGCCGTCAATTTCGGATAGAAGGCATAATCCTGAGGGACCACGGCGATACTCTGCAGAATTTTTTTACGTTGTTTTGCGAGATCCAGGTTATCGATATGAATCGTGCCGGCTGATGGAGAATACAGGCCACAGATCAGGGCAATCAGGGTTGATTTACCTGCCCCATTGGGACCAAGTAGTCCAAACAGTTGACCATGCTGGATCTCGAGATTGAAATCTTCAAACAGAGCTTGTTCGCTATTATATTTAAAATGTAGTCCGTCGATCGAAATCATATCGTTCGATTATAGCGGTAACGAGTGAATATATGCGAACCTGGTTAGTTGAATTGATTTATTTATTATCAACTTTGCCTGGCGTATTTTTTTCTACCCACCGCGCTCCCCCATCAGCGAGTGTTTCTTTCTTCCAGAAAGGCGCCCTGGATTTCAATGCCTCCATGATGTACTGGTTGGCCTCATAGGCATGAGCTCGATGTGCCGCCCAGACAACCACGATAACAATGGTATCACCCGGGCTAATCTCACCAACGCGATGTACAATCAGAACATCCATGATGTCCCATTTGCCGGTCGCCTCCTCAGCAATCGAAGTCAGGAATTTTTCTGTCATTCCTGGATAATGCTCCAGCTGCATCGAGGAAATAGTTTCAGCTTCATTAAAGTCGCGCATCCGCCCAACAAAAGTGACATTTGCTCCATGCCTGCCTGCCAGTCCACTATGTTGTTGTTCGTATTCCTGAATGATTTCCCAGGGGTTGATGGACTGTTCAAAAAGTTGAATAGGCATCTCAGCCACCTGTCACCGGTGGAAAGAAGGCAACTTCATCACCATCCACGACCTGTTGATCCTTCCCCACATATTCCATATTGACGGCAATGAGAATATTCGCGCCCAGCTCTGGGTTACCCGTAGCCTGCTGCCATACCTCCAGCGCAGTCAGCCCATCACCGGCTTCTAGTTCAGTGGCGGCTTTTCCTACCTGTTCACGCAAACTGGCAAAAAATTTAACTTCAATTGTCATCAAACCGTATCCCGGGTTAATACTATGTCATACGACATGGATATCATTTGTGCTAACATCATTTTAACCCAGTGGCGACCCTGAGAACATAGAACTGGAAAAACATATAACTGAGAGCACATGACCAATTTCACACACTTCAATCAAGATGGAAACGCCCATATGGTCGATGTCGCCGACAAAGATATTACTCATCGCCGTGCAGTGGCCCGGGGTCAAATCCGAATGGAAACAACAACCCTGCAGATGATCCTGGATGGTGCCCACAAGAAGGGAGACGTTTTGGGCATTGCCCGAATAGCAGGCATTATGGCCGCCAAGAAAACCGCAGACCTGATACCACTATGCCACCCCCTGATGCTGACCCACATATCTGTCGATTTTGATACCGAACAAACTGACGCGCCAGCAGGCGGCACCATTCAATGTCATGCTACCGTCGAAACCACGGGAAAAACCGGTGTAGAAATGGAAGCACTCACTGCCGTACAGGTCGCATTGTTGACCATTTACGACATGTGTAAAGCCGTCGATCGCGGCATGTCGATGACCAATATAGAGCTACTGGAAAAACAGGGAGGGAAATCCGGCACCTGGCAACGCGAGTAAGCTTGCAAGCCCGTGCTCAGGCCCGTCTTTGGTCGGAGCTAATGGCAAATACCCTTCTTCGCCTGTCCCTGCCAGCACTCCTGCGATCGGCCGTTACCAACTGATCATCGACATCATAAAAGGGTGTCGTCGGCATTCCACCACCGCGGCGGCGATCATGACGGGAACGTCTTTCAAGGCTGCTCTCGGGTGAGAGAAGGATTTTGACCAGGACGACAATACCGATAAACAGGGCAATCGCGAGTAAAACCGGTAAACTGATTATGTGTTCCATCATAACGTAAGTGATTGCAGATAAAAGCAATCTTCCTCTTTAATGCTTCATTGCATTAAACTAAACCTATCAACTTTTATTGCTTTTTGTGCTGGCCCACATCACATTTTGCATTTATTAACAATTCTAACTACTCTAAAATTTGCGAATGATCACAGTCCCACCCCCTGTTTCGCAAGATGAACTGCTAATCCGAATAGAGAATATTGCAGGTTTCACACTTGCTGAGCTCGCGGCGACACAACAACTGACTCCCCCTTCAAATTTGCAACACGCCAAGGGCTGGGCGGGTCAGTTGATTGAAACTAGCCTGGGTGCCAGTGCCGGCTCGAGGGCAGAGCCTGATTTTCCGGAGTTGGGAATCGAGCTCAAAACTATCCCTCTTACTGCATCCGGTCAGCCAAAAGAATCAACCTATGTCTGTAGCGTACCACTGAACCAGGCCGGCTCACTTAACTGGGAAGACTCCTGGGTACGTCGCAAACTGAATCACGTCCTCTGGCTCCCCATCGAAGCTGATCCTGATATTCCCATTGCTAAGCGGCGGATAGGGACTGGCATGTTGCGTCGTCTGACAGCAGAGCAGGATGCGATACTCAAACAGGACTGGGAAGAACACATGGAACTGATCAATACCGGGCGTATCCATGAGATCAGCGCCCACCATGGCACTTATTTGCAAGTCAGACCCAAAGCAGCGGATCGCACCGCACTTCGTGATACTACCAATGAAGTCGGCGAGAAAGTGCAAACCCTGCCAAGGGGATTTTATCTACGTACCCGGTTTACCGCACAAATACTCGCACAGCAATTGAGGACCTAGGCCGGCGGTTTTTCCTCGGGATATAACTCATCCAGGCCGATGGAGAGGCCATTTTCTGTAACGACCCTGGCATGAAAACGTCTGAGATGTCTGGGCTCAGGTACGCCACAGGAGTGCGCAATAATCCCCACTTCATATTCCATGTTCCGCTGATAGTTCATGACCCGGACGGCCTTGAACTCCGGATTCAAGCCTTTCTGCAATCGTGGGTTATGGGTGGTCACACCGGTTGGGCAGGTATCCTTGTTACATTGCATGGCCTGGATACACCCAAGGGAAAACATGAAACCACGTGCCGAGACGACGAAATCGACACCCATACACAAGGCCCAGGCAACTTCCGTGGGTGTGATCATCTTGCCTGAACAGATCACCTTGACGCGTTGACGCAAACCATGCCGATTCAGTGCATCTATTACACGCGGCAGACTTTCCCTTAAAGGTAGTCCAACATCATCCATTAACGACATCGGCGCAGCACCCGTCCCCCCATCGGCACTATCGACAGTAATAAAATCAGGCGCAAATTTCTCGCCACGCTGATTAATGGCCTCGCATAACTGATCCAGCCAGCCATAGGCACCAATGACTGTTTTAAATCCAACCGGCTTACCCGTCACGCGTCTGATACGATCTATCATGTTGAGCAAATCATCAACCGAATCAATGTCCGTGTGACGATTAGGACTGATTGAGGCTGCAAAAGGTTTGATTCCCCGGATTGCCGCCACTTCTTCCGTGACTTTGGCCGCAG
>JASFLL010000223.1:0-4177 GCA_050118115.1 Thioalkalispiraceae bacterium | reverse complement strand
CTTCAACGATAACGCCTTCCACTACTTCTGAGCGGGCACCAATAAAACAGTTATCTCCGATAATAGTTGGTGCGGCCTGTAGAGGTTCCAGTACACCACCAATTCCAACACCACCTGACAGGTGCACGTTTTTTCCGATTTGTGCACAGGACCCCACAGTGGCCCAGGTATCGACCATGGTGCCGCTATCTACATAGGCACCAATATTGACGTAGGAGGGCATAAGCACAACGCTTGGAGCTATATAGGCACCGCGTCGAACTGTGGCAGGAGGTACTACTCGCACGTTGTCGGCACGAAAGTCCCGTGAGTTATAGCCTGCATATTTAGGCGAGACTTTATCAAAATAATTGGTGAATCCTCCTTTCATGAATTCGTTATCCTGGATACGAAATGAAAGCAGGACTGCCTTCTTGAGCCATTCATTGACGACCCAGTCGCCGTCTTTTTTCTCAGCTACACGGAGTTCGCCTTTATCCAGTTGTGAAATAACCTCATCCACGGCTTCCTTGACCATGGTATCTACTCGCATGGGGGTAATTTCTGCACGATTTTCAAAGGCTTCTTCAATGACTTTTCGTAAATCATCACTCATGTTTTAAACTCCGAATATATCAGTAAGTTAGTGAACGGCTATTTTAACGTGGATTACGAACTAATTTCACCGAAAAATCATTCTGCGCGGGAATAATTTTCCACGAAGCGGCGAATTCTCAATGCCGCTTCCCGACATTGATCGAGTTCAGCCACCAGGGCCATACGTATTCGCGATGCACCCGGGTTGATGCCATTGGCTTCACGTGAAAGATATTTTCCTGGCAAGACTGTGACATTTTCCTGAGCAAATAGCGCCCTGGCAAAGGCCTCATCATCGCGGACTGTGCCTATCTTTGATACATCCGGCCAAAGATAAAAACTGGCTGCCGGCTGGCTTACCGGTAAAACTTCTCCAAGTATATCCAGAACCACTCGAAATTTTTCACGATACAAATCACGATTGTCTTGCACATGTTTTTCGTCAGACCATGCTGCAATACTGGCATGCTGATGAGGCGGCGGCATTGCGCAGCCATGATAAGTGCGGTAACGATAAAATTGTTCCATGATGCTGGCATCGCCTGCAACAAAGCCGGAACGTAACCCGGGTAAATTTGAGCGTTTAGACAGGCTGTGAAATACCAGGCAATGTTTAAATTCGGTGTTACCCATTAGTTGGGCCGCTTCGAGTAAGCCCGTTGGTGGAGCTGCTTCATCAAAATAAAGTTCCGAATAACATTCATCAGAAACGATAACAAAGTCATGCTTGTCAGCTAATCGGATCAGATCCTGTAAAATATTAATGGGTATGACGGCACCGGTTGGATTTCCGGGTGAACAAAGATAAATCAATTGGCAACGCCGCCAGGTATCATCTGTGATCGCATCGAGGTCAGGAATAAATCCTGATTCTGCAGTTGTATTCATATAATAAGGCTCAGCCCCCGCTAGCAGTGCTGCACCCTCATAGATTTGATAAAACGGATTGGGCATTAAGACCAGTGGTTTATCATTGCGATCAACAAGGGTTTGAGCTATTGCAAAGAGTGCTTCACGTGTCCCGTTCACAGGTAAGATATGCTGCTGGGGGTCAAGTAGACTCTCATTAAGATTGAAACGTTGTGCCAGCCATGTCGCAATTGTTTCACGCAAAGTTTCCATGCCCTTTGTGACAGGATAACTGGAAAGAGTTGCCAGGTTTGCCGTGAGCGTTTCTAATACAAAACCTGGAGCAGGGTGTTTGGGTTCACCTATACTAAGTGGTATGTGTTCAAGATCGGCAGGTGGCGAACAATCAGCCTTTAGCCGTGCAAGTTTTTCAAACGGGTAAGCGTGTAATCGCGATAAATCAGGATTCATATGTCAAAGGTTATTATGTTGAACTGTATGCGGGAATTATAATGCAAGCGCAGCAACAGCACACCTCCACATTTCCCATAATCTGCTTATTAGTCGCAGCCACTTTGTGGGGGGTGTTTTGGTACCCGCTCAGATTACTTGAAGCGCAGGGTTTGAGCGGAGTTTGGGCGAGCTTATTTATCTATCTGGGCACATTTGTCATCGCCTTCCCCGTGCTGGTTCGACGCTATCATGAGCTGTTTGTAACGCCGTATTTATTACTGGCGATAATGATAGCCAGTGGCTGGTGCAATGTGGCATTTATTCTCGCCATCATTGACGGAGAAATTGTCAGAGTTATCCTGCTATTTTACTTGTCACCAATCTGGTCGACGATACTGGCCAGGTTCGTTTTAAAGGAAGAGCTGACATTATTAGCACGTTTAACAATCATATTGGCTATTATCGGTGCGATGACGATGTTATGGTCACCAGATATCGGTTATCCGTGGCCAGCTTCTTCTGCCGACTGGCTGGCATTATCTTCTGGTATTGCCTTTGCGCTGGCAAATTTATTTATTCATCTGGCCAGACGAACAAGTATTCAGGTCAAAACATCAGTAGCCTGGGTAGGTGTTGTTGTTATTGCCAGCTTGATGATAGTCATACAAAGTCCCCCCTTGCAGATCTCCAGCATCAGTACTGTTTTTAGTGCGTTACTGGTAGGGGTAATATTAATGTCAATCATGACCTTCTGTGTTGTATATGGGGTCACACATATGCCGATACATCGTTCGGCGGTAATATTGCTTTCTGAAATCGTGGCTGCCGCTGTATCTGCATATCTGTTAACGGATGAAAGGATGAGTCTTTATGAGTGGACTGGAGGGAGTATTGTGATACTTGCTGCTTACCTGGCGGCTCGGCAACAGAAAAATACTACTCCTGCTTGAAAGTTTAACAATTGAAAATTAGTTATGGCTATTAAAATTACCAAAATATTACACGCGAGCTTGCTGGTTGAGGATATCGATCGGGCACTGGAATTTTACCAGGGAATACTGGGGCTGGGGGTTGATCCCGCAAGGCCAGATCTGGGATATCCGGGTGCATGGCTCAACGTGGGTGAGCAGCAAATACATCTATTACAATTACCTAATCCGGATTCCAGGCAACGACCGGAGCATGGCGGACATGACCGTCATATTGCCTTGCAGGTTGAGTCAATTGAGCAACTCAAACACGATATAGAGAAAGCTGAAATGCAATTTACTACGAGTAAATCAAGATCAAATGTCATCTTTGTTCGTGATCTGGATGGTAATGCATTGGAATTGATAGGAATCAGCGAATAGATTTAACTGTGATTATCCAGGTATTCGTGAATTGCATTTTCAATACAATCGAATTGGCCGCTTGTCTCTAATGCTTTACCTTTACTGCTTGTAACATAAAAAATATCTTCCGCACGCTCACCATAGGTGGCAATTTTCGCATTGTAGAGCTGCAAATCACAATGCATCAGCGCCCTAGAAATACGTGATAGCACTCCTGGGCGATCTATCGTGCTGATTTGCATGGCGGTTCTACCACTTTTTTCATCCAGCCAGAATTGTATATCAGATTTGAATTTGAATGCTTTTGCCTGACGCGACAAATGTTGTTGTAATCGCGGTAATTCAGAGTCGGGGTTCATTAAACGTTGACGTATACGTTTTTTTAGATCGGTTATTCTGGTTGCATCTCTGAGAAGTTCGTCATTTTCATCCAGAGCAACAAACGACCCAAGGATGTGGTCATTATCTGTGAGTAAAATGCGTGCATCAACAATAGACAGGCCGATTTGTTCGAGTGCGGCAGTAACGTGTGCGAATATTTTTTCATGATTTGGACAGTAAATAAAAATTTCTGTGCCGCCACGTTGTTCACGGTTTCGTACAAGTAAAATAGGTGAGTCTGTAGACTTTCTTTCTTTCAGGATAGCGCTCATTTGCCAGACTATCTCGTTGACCGAGTGCCTCAAAAAGTATTCGTTATCGAAGTTTTGCCAGTACGACAATATTTTTGTTTCGGCGAAACCGCTTTTTATCAATTCCTTGATGGCTTCTGATTTGGTATCTTCAATATGCTCACTGGCGAGAATTGGATCATCAAGGCCACGGCGTAATGCGCGTTTGGTTGCGTGATATAATTCTTTTAGAAGTGAATCTTTCCAGGAATTCCAGACATCAGGACCGGTCGCGCGAATATCGGCTACTGTCAGTAAGTAAATATAATTAAGTCGATCGATACTACCAACCAT
>JASFLL010000222.1:0-4191 GCA_050118115.1 Thioalkalispiraceae bacterium | reverse complement strand
AATAGATGGACCTTGTCATACCTGGCGACCTGCCGTCCAGCATCATCAAAAACTAAACACGTGGCTGTTACATGGGTATTATCATTTGTTTTAACCGGAATCGTGCCACCGACTATCCAGATTTTGTGCTTTTTTGCCTGCTCAGACAGGAAGGCCTGTATTGGCCCTTCACCTGCAGTTTCAGCGATGGCGAGTTTATCTGCTTCTTTCATCCCCATATGAGCAAAGTTTTCTGGCAGAACTACAAGGGAGGCACCTGCCTCAACGGCAAGTGTTATAAGTCTCTGGACTTCAGTCAGGTTACCCTGGACATTTGAGCCAGAAGCCATTTGAATTGCGGCAAATTTTGTCATGGAAGCTTTGCGGATCTGTAGATAAATATTATTTGGGTGTGATAACGCTGATTTCAAGTTGATCGGTCTTGCCCGAGCCAGGTATTAATTCGATGTGTTGAGACGCCACCCCCATTGAAATCAACCAGCCACGTAAATCATAAGCCCATAAGGTACCTTCATCGCCACCGGGATACTTGATTAACAACTTGCTATCCTTGCCGGACTGAAATTCCTGCATGGCATTTTGTAATGAAGGCATGGCAAGTATGGAGCTTGCAGTTCGAGGGATATTCCAGTCCTCGGCAGTCAGTATATATGACTTTTCAGCAGCTATGGCCACCAATGGAATCCCGGATATGACCAGACCTAAACTACTTGTACAAACAAGAACAAAGAATACTCTGTTTTTAATAAAAGTTAATAGTTTCATACTGTTATCGTACATCATTCCTGGCTAGTCCGCGCCAATTTCATCACTATCTTCATTTTGAGACTCATCTGGTGGTGATTTTTCTATCTTTCTGATTTGTGGGTCATCCCAGCTACCGGTAATTTCATATTCTGTCGCGATTGAGCTATCAAATTGATCGCCGAATAATTGATCAAATAAAAATGTAAGGGCCCCAATCTGACCACCCCAGGCCAACCATGAGATTACTGGTAAGGTACCAGAAACACTGGGAACGACAATGACGTGCTGATTGAAATCCCGGGTTGCCAGGCCAGTCCGACCCTCAATTGTTATCAACGCTATGGGACTGATGATTTTGAGCGTGTCTGCATAAGCATCACCATCACGTATATCAATCTGCGCAATGATCTGTTTAAATGCAAAGCCTTGTTTCAATTCACTAAAATCCAGAAGTAAACGTCGTGGTAACTCCGCAACACTTAACAGACCCAACATTCTGCCAGCACCAGGTTTAACATCACTTAACACACCATCATCGATGATCACACCTAAACTGCCGTTTAACTTTTCTACACCAAAATTATCTGGTGTATCGAACCAGTGGGCTTGAATGACGGCCTTGGTCTTGCCTCTTTGCATAACAGCTGAGAAACCAAGCTTGGCAAGCATGTTACCTAAATCGTCTGTTGACGCCTGCACCAGTAAGTTAGTCACATGTTTACCATCTCGTAACAACCAGCTGGCTTCACCCTGAACATGCATGTATGGAGCATCAATCACAAGGTCTTTTACCGATAACCCATCCGGATGCCTGACCATTTTGAATTTCACATGGCCAAGGTTTTTATCATTGATCAACAAAGAGCGAATGTCTCCATCAAATAGCGCAATTTTCCTTGGATCCTTCCTCTCTGACTCACCCTGTTCATCATCATTCGTTGAAACTTTTAGATAATCCATATCCAGTCTGACCGGAATATTTAGACTGGTTAATCCAATATGTGATTTGTCGACATCCTGGTTTATTAGCTTGAGCCAGTCATCGACATGGAAATCCAGTAAACGGCCACTAATTAGCAATTCATCTTTTTTGGGGAGTTGGGGTCTCCTGGAATTAGATTTTATATCTTCCTTTGCTGTGGAAAATATTATTTCGCCTTTCTTAAGCGGTTTCTTTTGCGGGTTCTTAAGATTAACTGCCAGTGCCATGGATAATTCATTACCATATTGAATATTCAGTGGTAAAACCTCTTTTTCCGGGAACCCGGCGGTTATACTTAAGGTTTTTTCAGAATCTGCTGTCTTTTGTAGGGGGGCAGGTAATTTTAATTCTACACCTGCCATCCTTGAATAGAACTGGAAATAGCCCGGGTTTTCCTGATTTCCCAGAGCGACGACGCCTTGCCATTGCGTCTCGCCTTTAATCTTTTTAAGCATGGAGAGCTTAACGTGATCAGAAAGCTTTTCAGTATTAATCTCGCCGGACATAGACAATCTGATATTTTGCAAATTGTTGATTGTAGTTGTATAAAGTTTTGCCTTTGAGTGTCCACCCAACAGTTCAAACCGGATGTTGTCAGAAAATATTCCTTCCGGACTAATTTTTATGTTGCCACTAACTTTTTTAGTAACCAGTGTTCCGCGCCAGGCATTCAGTTCATTCTTACTTAATGATATATTGGCTTGATAATACAACGGTGAACGTGCTTTGATACTATCAGACAGAGGCAACTGCAACATACCGCTACCAGTTGCTTTGCCTAGTATTCGGCTCTGATCGAGAATGGTTTTTGCTTCCGGGGAAATCGGGCTCTCAACAAGAAATTTCGCAAGGTCCCTGGTCTGTCCATGATATTTTGCCGAGGCATGAATAACCGGGGCGTCAAAACTATCAACGGTTACTTTAGCATCGCTAAGTATACTATTATACAGTTTGCTCTTACTGGATATAACCGATAAACCAAGTCCGGTGATTTCCAGATCAGCATCCTGTACTTCTAAATTGGGCCAGCCAGGCTGATAATCCAATTCAACATTTTTTGCATGAAAATCTGCAAGTAAAGTACCTGACCTGTCTCGATATGGAAAATCTTTTAGCCGTCCGTTAAAAATAACACCGCCACTGGTAACTTCTCCTGATTTGAAAGCATTATCCAGCCAGCTAAGCAGATTCTTGCTCATTATACTGACAGGTAAATATTTATAAGTTTGCCTGGCATCACCACTGTCGTATTTAACCTGTAGATCGAGATATGGCGAACTGCCATCTTGTGGGATCATGGCATAAAATCCTAGACTGGCATTAATATCAGGTGAGTCAGCCGTGATATTATCTGCATTGACATGCCATGCCCCACCCAGGTTATACCAGTCTACTTCGCCATAAACTGATGATAGCTGCATCGTCTCGCGAAACAGATTGGGTATTTTTAACTGTGATTTATCACTTGCAAGCTGAAGTCGCCCCTGCGTTTCATCGGCCCAGACGTTACCGGTAATATTTTCAATGCCAGGGAATTTTCCCCAGGGCCTTATCGTCAACCCTTTAAACTCTGATGAAAAGGAATATTTGTCGTATGGTTCAAGAAAGGAATAATCCAGATATACACTATATAAATCACCACTCGGATTTATAGTTTTCAAACTTTTTAGTAATGTCCCATCCAGCACCTTGCCATTGATCAGTACCTGCTTTATATCATCCAGCCTCAGAAAGCTCGAATGAGCAGAGATCCTTTCTTTTTCTTTTAAGTAACGTACCTCAATTGAGGATTCGGGCCAGAGTTCATTCTTACCCTGGTACTGGAAATGTTTAACGTTTAATTTCCAACCGCTATTATCTGTATGCCAGT
This sequence comes from Thioalkalispiraceae bacterium, assembly GCA_050118115.1. GTDB lineage: Bacteria > Pseudomonadota > Gammaproteobacteria > UBA6429 > Thiohalophilaceae > SZUA-24. Next base: position 592 of record JASFLL010000222.1, on the reverse strand, counting down.
CAACAAGTCCGGATAATTTATTGACTTTTAATGGCTTATCTTTGTCACCAACATTAACAACAAAATCATTACCATTCACATCCGCAGAAAATGAAGTTATGATGCCTGCCCTCCAGTCACCCCATAACCTAACGCCAAGCGTACCTTTTTCGAGACTGGCGTGCATGAATTGCGGTTTGATGCCCCAGTTAACCAGATTAAGATCATTTGCCTGCGTGTATACCTTGCCATACCATTCAGATGGGTTAAGGATATTACCGTTAAAATCAAAGTCGACCTGAAGGTCTCGTCCCAGCTCTTTAGGTAAGGTAACCACTCCGCTTAGTTGATGCCTGGTTCCATCATTCCTTAGATAGAAATTAACATTATCGAATTTTATGGGTTTGCTCTTGGGACGCAGGTTATTTTTAAATACGACACGACTATCCTTGATAGCTAGCTTGCTGCGTTTAAAAAACCATGTCGCCAGCTCATCAGATCCATCTGTATTACCTGAAAGAGAAATTTGACCACCGAGCTGATCTATATCCAGCCCCTGAATCGAAAAGTTCCCGTCCGTCTTGCGCACGACACCAAGATCTACGCCAATAAC
>JASFLL010000221.1:0-4194 GCA_050118115.1 Thioalkalispiraceae bacterium | reverse complement strand
CAGCAAGGGTGGTTATATCCTGAAAGATTGCGATGGCACACCGGATGCCGTGATTATCGCCACCGGTTCTGAAGTGGCCCTGGCCATGGACGCCGCCGAAGCCATGTCAGGCAAAAACATTCGCGTGGTTTCCATGCCTTCCGTGGATGCTTTCGAAGCACAGGATGATGCTTACCAGACCGCCGTACTGGGTGAAGGTGTGCCTACGGTTGCGGTTGAAGCCGCGGCCACCATGGGCTGGTACAAGTACGCAGACGTCGTGGTTGGTATTGACCGCTTCGGTGAGTCCGCCCCCGCTGGTGAACTGTTTAAAGAATTCGGCTTCACTGTTGATAACGTAGTGAAAGCTGTTGAATCAGTTTTGTAATTTAAGTTTTAACTTTATAAGAGTGTAATGGAGAATAAACATGGCTATTAAAGTCGGTATTAATGGTTTCGGCCGTATCGGTCGTATGGTATTCCGTGCCGTTTATAACGAATTCAATGATATTGAAATTGTCGGTATCAATGACCTGCTGGACGCGGACTACCTGGCATATATGCTGAAGTATGACTCTGTACATGGTCGCTTCGCGGGTACAGTCGAAGGTGGCGATGGCTGCATGATCGTTGACGGCAAGAAAATCCGTCTGACTGCTGAACGCGACCCGGCTAACCTGAAATGGGGTGACGTTGGCGCCGATATCGTTATCGACTCAACTGGCTTCTTCCTGACTGAAGAAGGTTGTCAAAAACACATCGACGCAGGCGCCAAGAAAGTGGTCATGTCTGCCCCTTCGAAAGACGGCACACCTATGTTCGTTTACGGTGTAAACCATGACACCTATACAGGTCAGGCAATTGTATCTGCAGCATCCTGTACCACTAACTGCCTGGCACCCGTTGCCAAGGTGTTGCATGACAAATGGGGCATCAAGCGCGGCCTGATGACGACTGTTCATGCAGCAACTGCTACCCAGAAAACAGTTGATGGACCTTCTGCAAAAGACTGGCGCGGTGGTCGTGGTATTCTGGAAAACATCATTCCTTCATCAACAGGTGCGGCCAAAGCGGTTGGTGTTGTTCTTCCTGAGCTGAATGGCAAGTTGACTGGTATGGCTTTCCGTATTCCTTCTTCAGATGTATCTGTTGTCGATCTGACCTGTGAGCTGGAAAAAGAAGCTTCTTATGAAGAAATTTGTGCGGCAATGAAAGCAGCCTCTGAATCTGGTGATATCAGCAAAACTCTGGGTTACACTGATGAGAAAGTAGTTTCTACTGATTTCCGCGGTGTTGGTTTCTCATCTATTTTCGATGCAGAAGCAGGTATTGCGCTGGATGGAACTTTCGTTAAGCTGGTTAGCTGGTATGACAACGAGTACGGTTATACCTGTAACATGATGCGCTTTGTCCAGCACGTCGCCGCCAATTAAGCGGATCCTTTGTCCTCTGACAGTGTTGCTTGTCTGATTTCGAAATACTCATGTGCTACTTGCACACTCCGTTTTCAAAATCAGCCAGCGCTTTGTCAGAGAACAAATTCTCTCGCTTAATTCCACTAGTAGAGAGAGGCGCTTAAATATGGTTGTCAGAGATATAAGAAGTTTTGAGACGAGGCCCGACCTGAAAGCAGGTTGGGCTTTAGTCCAAAAAGTTGTTTGTTAAGCCCAGGCTTGCGTTTATATCAGGCTGAAGATTTACCAAACAGTTTTTAAATTTTAGTTTTAGGAGTTTTAACATGTCTTTCATTAAACTGACTGATCTAGATCTGTCCGGTAAGCGCGTGTTGATCCGCGCTGACTTAAACGTGCCTGTTAAAGATGGCAAGGTAACTTCGGATGCGCGTATTACCGCATCCATGCCGACCATTGAGCATTGCATGAAAGCCGGCGCTTCTGTGATGGTGATGTCTCACCGTGGTCGTCCCGAAGAAGGTAAGGCTGACGAAGAAAACTCAATGGCTCCAATTGCTGCTGATATGTCTGCCAAACTGGGTAAGGAAGTGCGTTTAATCAAAGATTACCTTGATGGGGGCTTCGAAGTTGCTGCTGGCGAGTGTGTTCTTTTAGAAAATGTTCGTTTTAATGCGGGTGAGAAAAAAGATGATGAGGCACTCGCGAAAAAATATGCGGCACTGTGTGATGTCTTCGTTATGGATGCGTTCGGTACTGCACACCGTGCCCAGGCCTCGACCCATGGTGCGGGTAAGTTTGCTCCAACCGCATGTGCCGGACTGCTATTGGCAGACGAACTGGATAACCTGGCGAAGGCCCTGGCGAATCCTGCCCGTCCAATGGTTGCGATTGTCGGTGGTTCAAAAGTATCAACCAAGCTGACCGTTCTGGAAGCATTGTCTGAAAAAGTTGATCAGCTGGTTGTTGGTGGCGGCATTGCCAATACCTTCCTGAAGGCAACTGGCCACCCTGTCGGTAAATCCCTGTGTGAGGATGACCTGGTGGATACCGCAAAAGCACTGATTGAAAAAATGAAGGCACGTGGTGCCAATATTCCCATTGCAACTGACGTGGTTGTCGGAAAAAAATTCGATGAGAATGAACCTGCAATCCTGAAGAAGGCAGATGAAGTTGAAGATGACGATATGATTTTTGATATCGGTCCTGATTCTGCGAAAGAGCTGGCTGAGATCATCGCAAAGGCAGGCACGATTGTCTGGAATGGCCCTGTAGGTGTATTCGAGTTCGATCAATTTGGAGAAGGCACCAAGACGGTTTCAATGGCGATTGCCAATGCCAAGGGTTTCAGTCTGGCCGGTGGTGGTGACACGATTGCCGCAATTCAGAAGTATCATATCTATGACAAGGTTTCGTACATCTCAACTGCAGGTGGTGCTTTCCTTGAATACCTGGAAGGCAAGACTTTACCCGCAGTAGCGATGCTCGAAGAGCGAGCCAAGTAGCCGGCAAGTTAATAATATATACTATACCTCCACAATAGACAGCGAGTTAAAAGCAAACGCATGTTACGGAGAACTAAAATAATAGCCACGCTTGGGCCATCAACCGATGATCCCAAGATGCTGGATAAAATCCTCGAAGCTGGAGTGGATGTCGTCCGCATCAACTTTTCTCATGGCAGCGAAGAAGAACACATTGAGCGTGCAGAGAAAGTGCGTAACCGTGCACGTGCTCATGGCCGCCAGGTTGGCGTATTAGCCGACCTGCAAGGTCCGAAGATCCGGATTGAAAAATTCAAAAATGGAAAAGTCACTCTGCAGGAAGGGGATACCTTTATCCTCGATACAACCTGTGGTTCGGACGCTGGAGACAGTGAACGTGTGGGTCTGGCTTATAAAGATTTACCCAAAGATGTTAAACGTGGCGATACTTTATTGCTGGATGACGGTCGTATCGTATTTTGGGTGAATGAATCCACAGATACTGAAGTAAATTGCCGAGTGATGGTAGGCGGTGAGCTGAGCGACAGGAAAGGGATTAACAAGCAGGGCGGTGGGTTATCAGCACCTGCCTTAACCGATAAAGATCGCGCGGATATCAAAACAGCTGCCAAAATGGATGTGGATTACCTGGCGGTTTCTTTTGTTCGCCATGCCCAGGATGTGGAAGAAGCGCGTAATTTACTACGTGATGCTGGTTGCAATGCAGGGATCGTTGCCAAGATAGAGCGCGCAGAGTGCCTGGAAGTTGTGGATGAAATTATCGATGCCTCTGATGCCATCATGATTGCACGTGGTGATCTGGGTGTAGAGATTGGTGATGCAGCTTTGCCGCCGGTCCAGAAAAAACTGATTAGCTCGGCACGTTCCAGAAATCGTGTGGCCATTACTGCTACGCAAATGATGGAATCCATGATTACCAGTCAGTTGCCGACACGCGCAGAAGTATTTGATGTGGCGAATGCGGTACTGGATGGTACCGATGCAGTTATGCTGTCTGCTGAAACCGCATCCGGTATGTATCCCGATAAGGCGATTGCTGCGATGGATCGGATATGCCGTAGTGCCGAGCAGCAGCGCGAAGTGACCCGTTCCGATCATCGTATTGATACCACATTTGAGCGCATCGATGAGGCTATAGCAATGGCCACCATGTACTCAGCAAACCACCTGCATGTGAAGGCGATTGCCGCTTTGACAGAATCGGGATCAACCGCCCTGTGGATGTCACGGATCAGTTCCGGGATTCCAATCTATGCCTTGACGGAGCATGTTGAGACGCGTAGAAAAGTAACTCTTTA
>JASFLL010000220.1:0-4231 GCA_050118115.1 Thioalkalispiraceae bacterium | reverse complement strand
GGTAATCCTGGTTGGCCAGCCGGAACTGGCTATTAATATCACGGCCTTACCCAATGATGCCTTCAATCAACTGGTCCGGCTTAACCATCAACTTCAGCCGCTATCCCGGGAAGAGATCTGCGAATATATCGATTATCGTCTTTATGTTGCCGGCAATGATGGTCGCCTGGTATTTCCCCGCAATCTCACCGATGGGATTATGTGTTACACCGGCGGTATTCCACGCCTGGTCAATCAACTCTGTGACATGATGCTGGTGACGGCCTACATTACCAAAACCGATCAAATCGATACCTATTGCCTGCATAGTGCCATCCAGAAACTGGCCTGGCCATTATACATAGAGAGAAAAAGTGAACTGTTGTTGCGGCATAAAGAGAATGACATGGTGGACATGCGCCCTCTGCCATTACTCATCGTTTATAGAAATGATGTGATCGTGGGTAAATATCTGTTGAACAAAAAGCGGATGTTAATTGGTCGCCAGAAGAATCTGGATGTATATATCGAGGAGCCACGTTCCAGCCGCATACATGCCCAGATTATCTACATGGATGGGCAGTTCTTCCTGCATGATCTGAATAGTATGAATGGAACCCACCTGGGTGATAAAAAGATTAAATGGCACGCCTTGTCTGATAACGATAGTTTTCGAATTGGACAGCATCGTCTGTCTTACCAGGTATCTGATGAGGAGGAGACTGATATCTCGCTATCGGAATTGCTGGATGAGTCTGCTATCGCATAAATTGTTTATCAAGAGTGTGCAATCATTGTTGAACTAAAAAAAATGAGGAGTGAATATGCCAGGGTATAAAGCAACTGTTTTGGGCGAAAAAGTAGAATTTATAATCGATGAGGAAACTCAATATCTGGACTTTATCAGCACGGTTCTGGTTAACGCTGAAAATAGAACAAGCGCAGAGGAGTCTGCGTTGGCAATGGTCAGGGAAGAGCTCTTGTCACAATCCCTGATTGAAGAGTGGGATGAGGCTCCTTTGATCATTGATGAGATTAACCAGGTCGACGTACTTGCCAATACTGGTATCGCCGGTGACTTTATCTGGACCTTTCCAGAAGATGATGAGGAACAGCTGAGTTAGGATTTCATTAATAATGGAAGATTTCTTCCAGTGAAGTGCTATCGAGTTTGTCTTTTGGTGTCAGCGATTCTTCTTCCAGGATTCTTCTGACATTAATATCCGACTCTTTGGGTTCAATGACCTGCTTGATTTCAATGCGCTTGGATTTTTCATCCCATGTCTGGCTCGATAAGTTATATATCTTGCGTTGCTTATAGTACTTATGGGTGTTGTCTTTTATCAGTAGCACGATTGGTCGCAGACGGGTTTTTTCAGTTGCTGAGAGAACAATGCCAGTCTGGCCATCATTGAGTTCGACGATTGTGCCAACTGGATAAATTCCCATGCACGACATGAATTCTTCCACCAGCTGCATGTCGAAATCATTCTTTGCCCAGCTGTAGATATTCTGCAGGGCCTTGTAAGGTGATATGCCATCGTGATAACAGCGGTCGCTGGTAATTGCATCGTAGACATCGACGATCGAGGACATCTTGGTAATCAGGCTGATATGATCACCATGGAGATTGTCAGGATAACCTGCACCATTGATACGTTCATGGTGATGTAACACGACTTCCAGTGACTCAAGTGGCATATGTTCATCCGATTTGAGAATTTTATGTCCCTCGACCGGATGGGTCTTCATGATTTCAAATTCTTCCGGGCTGAGTCGCCCCGGTTTATCTAGCACCTCGCTGGGTACCTTGAGTTTACCAATATCGTGTAACAGCGCGCCGAGCCCCAGTAATTCCAGCTCTGCTCGATCAAGCTTCAAATGACGTCCGAAGGTCAGTGCCAGAATACAGACATTAACGCTGTGGGTCAGGGTATATTCATGTCGTTCTTTTAAATAGGTAAGCCATTGCATGGCATGCGGGTTGATTGTGATGTTATCGGTCATATCACTGACCAGACCTTTGGCGGTCTTCACGTTTACCCGATGGTTGGTTTTGATATCTTCATAGGTTTTACTGATAAAATGACGTGTATTGTTATAGATTTTCCTGGCTCGGTAGAGGTGTTCTCTAAAGCCGGATATTGCTCCGTCGCTACTCTGGCCAATTGGCTGACCGGCAAATGAACTCTTACCACTAGTTGTTCGCGAGGCAAGCAGGAGTAAATCAGGTTTTACAGAGTGATCTGATTGTTCAGGGTCGATGTAGACAAACTTACAGACAGATTTGACCTGTTCAATTTCATCATCCGTGTTAAGTTGAAAACCCTGGAAGAGAAATGGGGACTCAAGCCAGGGAATATCCAGTTCATTGATATACATACCTGGTTTTAAGTCGTTAACATCAACTTTAACTTTGTTAGAAATAGCCATCTATTTAAACTCTTCAGACATCCCGGTATGCAATCAGAAAACTACTGTCCTGTCTCGATGACATAATTTAGACTGGATTCATAGTCAAAGGGGACCCGGACAATATACCTTATTAATACTATATAATAGTGTGCCGGAGTTGAGGGCAAGTCAAGCAGGTTTCGGATGAAATTGACGAGATTCATTCGATGGCTGGAAAGAATTGTTCATATCTACCAGATACTTAGCGAATTTAACAATCTGTCTGGCAAGCAGTTTGCAGGGGCTGGAATTACGTGATATCAGAGCAGGGGAAAAGACTTGAATAAATTTAGATCTGACTATTGGCAGGTGGATATGCCTGTGGGCTGGCAGGCCGAGGAAGGGGAAGAGGGGATGATTTCTCTGTATGACCCAACCAGCAACGGCATGCTTTCATTTAGTGCGATCAAAGAGGACGAAGACATCTCTGATGAGTACCTGGAAGACTTGCTAAGCGAACATCTCGAGGCCGATGCAGAATTATATGATGTGGATTACAATGACTTCTCCGGTGTGAGCTGTTGTTATGCCGATGAAGAGGAATACTGGTGTGAGTGGTATTTGCGAGCTGGTCCAGTATTGTTGTATATCACTTATTACTGTCCTGTTGAAGATGAAGGCTTAGAAGAAGATCTGATTGAGAGTATTCTGGAATCGTTAACTGTGCCTGAGCATAAAATACTCCATTAACCAGGCGAAAATTAAATATAATTTTAAGGGGGAAGGAAAAGTGACTGATGATATAGATCGACTCTACAAAGCGCCGACAACCAATGTTGATGTGACTCTTGCCGAAAATGCAGGGAAAATCTGGCGCCACCGTTCAGCAGTAGTTGTAACCAGGGACACCATCTGGCCAAAACGCTGTATTAAATGTAATGCACCAACAGACAAAAGCATTCATCGATTACTGGTTTATGTCAATCCATGGATATACCTGTCTATCCTGATCAGTATATTGATAACGATCATCCTGGCTCTTGTCTTTCAGAAAAAGTTTAAAATGGATATACCGGTTTGTGCAAAACATATAGCCTATCGTAAACGGGTTATCCTGATAAACTGGCTGTTGTTTGCGGTTGTAGCTATCGGGGTATGGTTGACTGTTGCCGAGATTTTCCAACTTGGTGTTATGATTTCGGGTGTTGCCCTGCTCGCTATGCTGATTTTTGGCCTATCCAACAGGCTGGCTTATATAAATAAGTATAAAGAACCCTATGTGTATATCAGGGGAGCAAAACGGGAATTTCTCGATTCCTTACCCGGCCTTGAATAGGGTTGATTATTAATCAAGATGAAATCTAATCCTGATAAACTCCTGAAAAAGCATCGTGAGTTGATACACTCCGACATGATGAAAGTTACTTCACATGTGCAAAGAAGGGACAAGCATAGTGACTGGATAATCAATACCATTATGGTCGAAGGTTGGGATGTCCCATTTCGCTTTAAACGTAAAAAAGAGTTCAGGAATGTAAAAGGTGCACGGGTCAATCTCACCTATTATCGCGACGTGGAAAGCATCGGCGGTATGGAGATGGAAGTTATGACCGTGGTGAGAGTAAAAATATCGTGATTTTGGAAGTTGATTTTCTGCTGGCTGAACTTATGCATATTGATATGGTCAGTTTAGGGACAATAGAAGACTACATATGAACCAATTTTATTTACTCAGAAAAATACCCTTAACTCTCGTTTTGATTGTCATTTCAGTACTGGTTGCAATTGTTTCAAAATTTGGAAGCAATTTTGAAGTTCTTTACCCGTTTTTTATCACGAAATATGTGGGTGTCGGGTT
>JASFLL010000219.1:0-4232 GCA_050118115.1 Thioalkalispiraceae bacterium | reverse complement strand
CCTCCTGGAAATAACGATCGCTGGAGCCATGCTGTTTGCTCATGGCACCCATCGAACCCATACCTCGGTAGGATTTATAGGAGCGCCCCTGGTAAAGCTCAACTTCACCTGGAGACTCTTCGGTACCGGCAAACATACTACCAATCATGACGCAATCAGCACCGGCAACCAAAGCCTTGGAGATATCCCCAGAATAGCGAATTCCACCATCGGCGATCACCGGGATATTTTTATTCTTGAGGGCCTCGACGACATTGGCAATGGCGCTGATCTGGGGCACACCCACACCGGCCACGATCCGGGTCGTACAAATGGAACCGGGGCCGATTCCGACTTTTACCGCATCGGCGCCAGCATCGGCCAGAGCTAAAGCCGCATCGGCAGTGGCGATATTTCCACCAATAACCTGCACTTCTGGAAAGTTGGACTTGACCCATTTGACCCGTTCCAGCACACCCTGCGAGTGCCCATGGGCCGTATCAACTACCACGACGTCGACGCCAGCTTTGACTAATAATTCAACACGCTCGTCTGTGCCTTCGCCCACACCCACGGCAGCGCCGACACGTAATTGCCCCTGGCTGTCTTTACAGGCATTGGGAAATTCCGTTGCTTTCTGGATATCTTTTACGGTGACCAGGCCACGCAGCTTGAAATCCCCGTTGACCATCAACACCTTCTCGATTCGGTGCTTATGCAGTAATGTCTGTACTTCCTCTTTACTCGCCCCCTCAGTGACTGTCACCAGCCGTTCTTTGGGTGTCATAATATTTCGCACAGGATCATCAAGATGGGTCTCGAAACGCAGGTCCCGGCTTGTCACGATACCGACTAAATCTTCACCATCGACAACGGGTACACCGGAGATTTTACGGGCCTGGGTCAATGCCATGACATCCCGGATACTGGTGTTTGGTGGCACCGTGATGGGATCTTTAATGACACCGCTCTCAAACTTTTTCACCGCGTGGACCATGGCAGCCTGAGCATCAGCGGTCATATTCTTGTGGATAATACCCACACCACCTTCCTGGGCAATAGCGATGGCCAGGCGCGACTCTGTCACGGTGTCCATAGCTGCAGAAAGTAGCGGGATATTTAACTGGATTTCCGCCGTTAAGCGGGTTTGCAGGCTGACATCGCGAGGTAGAATATCCGAGTGGGCAGGGACGAGGAGTACATCGTCAAAGGTCAGGGCTTCCTCAAGAATTCTCAGCATCGAGTGGCTTCCGCATCCGGTTGAGTTAAAGTCGCGGATTATAAAGATTTTCTAATACTGCCACAATCAAAACTTTTTCAGGACTCATTTGCTTATCGGCATTGCCAAGCCCGCCATGTTATGCGCATAATGTGAAAGTTGAGTGTGGCTGGACCGCCAGGGTCTGGAAATAATCTTAAATATCACACAAATACAGCTAATTAGCATTTTCTTAAGAAATAAACGCGTTTGATTTTGGAGGAGCTCATGAGAAAAATTATTCCCTTCGCCATAGCAGCAGCATTTGCCCTTGGAGCCTGTGCAAGCGGTGGCCCGTCTTACAACAAAAACGACGCTGCTTCTGCAATTACTGCAGCCGAGCATGAACTGGACCGTGCCAAGGCCAAAACCTATGAATGGCGAGATACTGGCAAGATGATCAAAAAAGCCAAGAGTGCAATGAAAGATGGCGATTTCGACAAAGCGGTCAAACTGGCTAATAAAGCCAAGCGCCAAAGCACTCATGCACTTGCCCAGTACGAAGAGCAGAAAAACGTAAAACCACGTTATTAATCCGCTCGCAATAAGTTGTACCAAGAAGGCCGGGAATTTCCCGGCCTTTTTTTATCGTCCTGATATGGCGAAGTCTCTGTTCTGCGAATATCCCCCACATGCATAAATTTCTCGAAGAGGATATCATGTCTACATGGTTGAAATTTCTAACTCCGCCGCTGTGACTCCCCAACGCGATGTTTACTCTGTAAGCCGTCTCAATGCAGAGGCCCGTGGCTTACTTGAAGGCAGCTTCCCGCTACTCTGGGTTGAAGGCGAAATCTCTAATTTTGCCTGCCCCGCTTCCGGGCACTGGTATTTTTCTTTGAAGGATCAATCTGCACAGGTTCGATGTGCCATGTTTCGAAACCGTAATGCTTACCTGGGTTTTATACCTAAAAATGGTATGCAGGTATTGCTCAGAGCAAAAATCAGCTTGTATGAAGCGCGTGGTGAGTTCCAGATCATTGCTGAACACATGGAAGAAGCGGGAGATGGAGCACTTCGACGCGCCTTCGAAGAGCTAACAAAACGCTTACAACACGAAGGTCTGTTTGCATCTGAGCATAAGTTACCGTTACCTACGCATATTGAAAAAATTGGTGTTATTACCTCCCCGACTGGTGCTGCCATCCGAGATATCCTGACGACCTTGAAACGGCGCTACCCTGCTGCACGTGTGATTGTTTATCCAGTTTCGGTTCAAGGTGCAGAAAGTGCACCGCAAATTGTCAATATGATAAAAACCGTTGAAAAGCGCAATGAAGTGGATGTTATCCTGCTGGCAAGAGGTGGTGGTTCACTCGAAGACCTGTGGTCATTCAATGAAGAAATTGTGGCTCGCGCAATTTATGCCTGTTCTTTACCCATCGTTGTCGGCGTTGGGCACGAAATCGACTTCACGATTGCTGATATGGTTGCTGATTACCGTGCGGCCACACCTACAGCTGCAGCTGAACTAGTCAGCCCAAACCAGTTTGAGTTTATCCAGAGATTAGTTCAGGCCGATAAGCGGTTAACTAACGCGATTGGAAGAGTACTTAATCATAATCATCAGCAATTAAACTGGCTGTCCAGACAGCTACAGCATCCCGGACGTCGCATCCAGGATTTGTCGCAACGACTGGACGAACTGCAACTAAGGCTAAGTCAAACACAGGCACGTCATTTTCGTGATTGCTCAATGAATATAACTGTCTTGAAGGAAAAACTGGCAAAATTACATCCCCGTCAGGCTATATCAATGAAAAAGCAAAGATTGCATTACCTGTCGCATCAATTAAGGCAATCAGCGCTACAAACATTCAGTAGCCAACACTCACGTTTCAGTCAGGTTACTAAAACCCTGAATGCGGTCAGTCCTCTTGCAACTCTGGAGCGCGGATATGCCATTGTTACTAATGTTAAGGATGGGAACATTTTACGTGATGCCGGTCAAATTAACCGTGGTGACAAAGTCAGGGCAAAATTGCGACATGGAAACATAAAATGTACCGTTGAAGATGTTGAATATGATTAAACGTTTACCAATAACAGTTTTATTATTATCAGTAGCTCAATTCTGTTTTGCAGAAAATTTACCAACGAACTACCCCGTTCCCGGGGGTATTGTCGTTCTCGACCTTGGGCTGCAGCATGCGCCACAACAGGTTACTTACAACAAACGCAAGGTGCTTGTTACACATCAGAATTCCAAATGGTATGCTCTTGTAGGTATACCTCTCTCCACTAAACCTGGGAATTATAGTCTGACGCTATCCACATCTAAAAAAACCAGGAAAATAAAGTTTGCCATTAAAAACAAGCAATACGAAACGCAACGCATTCATATCAAAGACAAACGCAAAGTCAACCCTTATGCCAAGGACATAAAACGGATTATTCGCGAAAAGAAAATAATACATGCTGCCCTGAAATCCTGGTCACAGGTGGATGACATTCCCCTGCAATTTGATTTGCCAGTAAAGGGCCGCCTCAGTAGTCCATTTGGGTTAAGACGTTTTTTTAATGGCCAGCCTCGCCGTCCTCATAGTGGCCTGGACATTGCTGCCCCAAAGGGCACACCGATACTTGCACCAGCACGAGGTAAAATCATTAACACCGGCAAGTATTTTTTCAATGGCAACACGGTCTTTATCGATCACGGGCAGGGGCTGATCACCATGTACTGCCACCTCAATTCTACGACAGTCAAAACAGGTGATATCGTCAAACGCGGACAGCAGATCGGCACGGTAGGCATGACGGGCCGAGTTACCGGCCCACACCTACATTGGGGAGTCAGCTTGAACAATGCACGAATTGAACCGAGGCTCTTTTTATCAAAAGAATATCAGCGCGATCTTTCACTTAACAGGTAAAGAACTGTAACCTGGAAATGTTGTACTAGTGAATTTGCTGGCTTTCGGCTAAGACAGGTAATCCCGCAATTCTCAGCCAGTGAGAAACAGGATCAGAAGGGAACAATCTTTTTAAATAATCC
>JASFLL010000218.1:0-4243 GCA_050118115.1 Thioalkalispiraceae bacterium | reverse complement strand
CCCTTTTATTCAAATCCTGTTTCGCGCCAGGGATAGCCAATATACGCTTCAGGTCAGTGGTTGGATTCAACCATATTCTTTGTGTTAAGAACTAAGTGCTTTGAATGACGATTTTAAGCAAAGTTCCGAGAAAATATAGTCGACTATTCAATATTTTATAGAAATGTTAAGACTTGGATCACAGGGTATTGACCTTTACCGTTTGCCAAATGTTGTTAATCGGTTGTTTTTTCTTCAAACGGGCACAAATCCTCAAGGATACAACTACGGCATCTTGGTTTCCTGGCAATGCAGGTATAGCGACCGTGCAGGATTAACCAATGGTGGGCATCCTGTTTATACTGTTTGGGTACGTTTTTTAGGAGGTTTTTCTCCACTTCCAGGACGTTCTTGCCGGGGGCAATTCCCAGTCGGTTACTGACCCGGAAGATATGGGTATCAACCGCAATGGTAGGATACCCAAAAGCCGTATTGAGAATGACATTGGCTGTTTTTCTGCCAACTCCCGGTAATGCCTCCAGTGCGGCTCGGTCTTCCGGCACCTTGCCTTTATGTTTTTCCAGCAGGATCTTGCAGGTCTTAATAACGTTTTTTGCCTTGGTATTGAACAGGCCGATAGTCCTGATGTACTTTCTGACTCCTGGCTCCTTGAGTTCGAGCATTTTCTGTGGAGTGCCTGCGACCTTGAATAGTTCCCTGGTCGCCGCATTGACACTCTTGTCAGTTGCCTGCGCCGACAGCATAACGGCTATCAGGAGCTGGAAAGGCGTCTTATAAACAAGTTCGGTAGTGGGTGCGGGGTTATGTTTTTTTAATCGCGCGAATATTTTTTTAATTGTAGCTTGATCCATTCATACATCACTTTTCGTTAAGTTGACCACTAACTAGCCTGGGTACCAGGGGTAGTCAGGGTGTTAGCCCACTAAGGAAAATCAAACAAATCCAGATTTTAGAGTGGATGCAGTGTTGAATCAAACAGCTGTTAAATAACCGTAGAGAGTGGTTGTTTCTGGCTCATGATGCTATTGAACAGGGTGATGTCATTCTGGGTAAACTGTATATCGGAATATTTGTGCTGCTGGTTTATCCAGTTCTCCAGCTGATCGAGTTTAAGGACGGGACATTGTAGCCGTTTTGTGCCCATGGCCAGATTGAGGGTTACCTGCTCTTTGCTGTAGACAACCAGGCTAATAATGGGCCAACGTGTCAGGTTATAGCCTGAAAGGAGATTACCCAGTGATGATTTTGCCAGGTTTGCCTGGATGCAGGGATTCTTGATTTCCAGGGCATTCTCACCCCAAAACAGGTACCACGTCGGATCTCCACTGTAAGTGATATTACCCTGTTCCTGTTTTTCGGTAATTGCAATAACTCCGATGCCATTACATAACACAAGTGCATCAAGAGCAATATTCGGGGTTGCCAGGGGTAATTTTGAGCGAGGGTAATAGGCTGTAACCTTGCGATAAACCAGTTGTTCAAGATGTCGTACCAGTGGCGTTGTAAATATATCGTTGTGGTTTACGATCTCTGATACATCAATGCCGGTACCGCCACTAAATCGGGAGCGGGTTTTTGATGCCTGTTTAAGCCATTTGTGAAAGGAAAGTAAATTTTGTTTTGCGTGGACTTCGCTACGGTTCTGTTTATCATCTAGTGAAGTTCGAGTAAGGAAACGTAATTCGACAGTGACCTGATTCTGTTCACCAGTGTTTATGCCGGTAAGGATGGCAGAGAGATAGTTCGGGTGACGATGGGCGGTTTGTAATCTCACTGTATTCTTAATTAATCTGCATAGTGGGTGACGAGATTGATACGACCATATTTCGACGTGCTCTGCGCAATCATGAAAAATCAACGACGTATTTTCTTTCAAATTGCTGGCTGGAAGCCCTGTTGCGTAATGGGCCTTCAAATACACCCTGCCGGTATGGCCGGATGTTATCGCACTTAAAATAAAATACTGCGGGATTTTTTTGCCTTTAGCTTTACTAACAACTTCATCAATCCACTCAAGGGCATAGTTGTGGTAATCATAAAAGAAATCAAAATGCTTTATAATATGACGTTGGAATTTCTTAGTCCCGAATTTTACCCGGTACTGCAAAGCAGTTTTATAAAACTCAAAACTGAGCCTTTGATCTGTATCCAGTGTATTTGAGTCAATGTCACGGTACTGTCGATATAGCCTGACAGGTTTGCGTGTCATGGCCTGAATAATTATCAGGCCAAGCAGTATCATCAGGGCGCTGGCCGCAAAATAAAAGTGCTGCGGTGATTGCTGGTACAAATCAGAAATTCGTGAAGTAGTAAAGACATCAAGCGTGTATGGATTGAATACCCGAATCAGGTTAACTAAGCCGGCAATTGAGAATAATAAGGCAATAAGCTTAATAGATCGTAATTGAACACATGACACAGGTTCCATCCCCGTTATTTTTATTTTCCTTGTGTGCAGGGATTGTAGGGATTATGTCACCTGGATGAAATATCAATTATGTTGCAGTTTGTTGCAGAGAGTTACTCACTTTTTGTTTTAAGCGATTATCAATCACATTTTTTAGGGCAATAATTAGTCCGAGTCCAATGAATGCACCCGGGGGTAAAATGGTCAGCAAGAAGCCATCATAATTTTCAAACACAGTGATTTTTAGCCATTGTGCACCATCACCAAATAACAGGTTCATTTGCTGAAACAGCGTTCCAAACCCGATGATCTCTCTGAATGCACCCAATGCCATCAGCACCAGTGTAAATCCAAGGCCCATGAAGAATCCATCCATGATCGATGGCAGGAGACTGTTCTTGGATGCAAACGCTTCTGCCCGGGCAATGATCACGCAATTCGTGGTAATCAGGGCAACAAATAGTCCAATAATCAAATACAGCTCATAGAAAAATGCCTGCATGAGAATTTTGATGAGAGTTACAGCAACTGCAATCACGACTACGAAAACAGGAATGCGAATTTCATTACGAACATAATTACGAACCAGCGACACCGTGGCATTCGATACCACCAGTACCAACATGGTCGCGAGTCCAAGTCCCAGCGCGTTCACAACGGTACTCGACACGGCCAATAATGGGCAAAGTCCAAGTATTTGTACGGTCGCCGGGTTATTTTTCCAAAGACCCTGATTAATAATGGTTTTGTACTGGTTCATAATTGTTTACTTGAAGATCGTCTTTTGGTTCGACTCAAAATACTTTAGTACATTGCGGGTGGCTTTTACAACAGCGCGTGAGGTAATTGTTGCGCTGGTAATTTGATCAAACTTGCCACCGTCCCTGCTGACCTTCCAGTTTTCAGGTTGAGGGTTCTTCAGTGATTTGCCATCAAAACCATAAATCCAGTTTGATTTTTTAGTTTCAATCGCATCACCCAGCCCGGGGGTTTCCAGGTGTTCAGTGGCGCGTACACCTGCCAGGGTACCATCTACATTCACCGCAACGAGTAATTGTATCTTGCCGCTATAACCATCGGGTGCCACACATTCTATGATAGCGGCGACAGGTTTATTATCCTTACGGGCACGATAGATAGTTACATCCCTGTCACGGGCCAGCAGAGGATCGTTAACCTTGATGACATCAGTATCGAGATCGTTGTCAAGCAACTGTGGTGGAATTAGTTCGTGTAGCTTTTCAAGTTTGTGCTGCCGTTTGTTCTCGACGATGCGATGTTTTGTATGGTCATGAGTGAATGCAACAATCGCTGTACCTGCAATGGCAAACAGGCCAAGGAACACAGCATTTACAAGCATATTTTTACTTATAGAAGTCATTGACTGATTCTCTAATCATCTGCATGCCCAAATACCCGGGGCTGTGTATAGTAATCGATAGTGGGTACGGCGATATTCATTAGTAATACGCCAAAGGCGACGCCATCAGGGTAATTACCCCAGGTGCGTATTACAAAAGTAATAATACCGATACCGATGCCATATAAAATTCTTCCTTTTGGTGTCGTGCTGGCTGTGACCGGATCGGTTGCGATAAAGAAGGCACCAATCATGCTCGCGCCGCCTAAAAGCTGAAACAGCGGATCAGGGTAGAACTGATCGTTATAGAGATAGGCAATTGCCGATAGCAGGGCAATAGTTGACAACATGGCTACCGGGATCTGCCAGCTAATGACGCGTTTATAAATTAAGAAGAGTCCGCCCAGCAAAAACATCAGACTGACCCAGTCCCACCCTGTTCCGAAGTAACCACTTAATTGATCAAAGTTACTCTC
>JASFLL010000217.1:0-4244 GCA_050118115.1 Thioalkalispiraceae bacterium | reverse complement strand
AGATGGTCTCCAATAATTCGGCTTTGGAATTCAAAACACGCAGGCTGTTTATCCCTAACTCATTATGAACAGCAAATATTTTATCGCCCTGACGATTCCAGACAGCCTGACGATAACGCGCACAGTTTGTTAAACGCGTAAAGTTACTACCATCCGTCTCTACACGATACAGATCATAATAAATCCGTGCATTACGACAGGTTTCAGGTTGAGCAATCAGGATCCCTTTTTGTTTGTGAAGATCCAGTCGTGCACCGTGATTAACATCTGTTATTTTTTCGGCCTGCTTACCAGGTTCGATACGCATCAATGCCGGGTGACTGCGGCCGGTGAATGAAACATAAAAGGCCTGATCATTCAGAACCCGTAGGCTTTCAGCATCATAGCCGCGCTGCGTGAGCTGTTCTCCTTCGACAACGCCTTCTGTCTTAATACGTTGAATAACCGGGTCATGCTTTGCGTGCAGGTAAGTGTTGAAATCCGCCCACATACCATCCAGATCTTTACCAAAGGTATAGTATGTATTGGAGTCGATACGATAGGGAACAAAGTTATCTGACATCCCATCGATCATCTTTTTAATCTTATCATCTCCATAACGATCGCGAATGAAGTTATGATAATTGACGCCATACAAATAACGTGTAGCCCCTCCTGGCCAGGAGCCAATGGGTTGATTGATACGTCGCAGCTCCTTGATACCCCCCATCACCTCGCCACGCATCAGCATGTTGTAGTAGGTACTTTGGCCGCGGCCTATACCCAGTTTACGATCTGTTTCACCGTAGGTTGCAATCCCTTCAATAAACCAGGCTGGCTGAAAGGCATTTGGGAAAACCGTCGGAAAAAACAGGCCTTCACGGCCAAATATCTTTCTTAAAAATAAGGGTGCCCCACGTGCCTTATCGAGATGAACAATGTGGATATATTCATGTAAAAAGACCATCTCCAGCCAACCATTGTGATCTTCAAGGCTGTTCAGGTCATCAGGTGCGGCCAGAAAAATGTTCGTATTCGTGCGCGGAAAAATAGTCGCGAATCCATTGGAAAGATCGAATTCATCAGTCAGAACAACATCTACCTTGTCCCGGGGTTCCCAGTTGAAATAACCGGTTACATCGTCATGAACTTTATTAGCAATCGGTATAAAGTCGCGTGCAATCTTTTCTGCACCATTGTGGAAATGGATGAAAAAATGCTTCGTTTCAATGGTCTTCCACTCCAGGTTACTGTCATGAAAGAGGTTAGCGTTCGCGGCTGCCGATAAAGACCATACTGCTAATATGGTTAAAAGCCATTTTGTCATGGTCTAATTCTTTCTAATCCTTATAGTTTTTAGCATCATATATCAAAATTCAGGTTATTGTCCCATTTTGTGATTGCCAATTCATCACGTAAAAACAGGATTTTCAGCTCACCGCAATTAGATTAATATCTGCACATGGAATCAGTACTTCGTCCAGGGACCACTAAACTACTGTTATTCACAGGTCTGCTGGGGGTACTCCTGCAACCGGGAACTACCTGCGCAGTCAAGCCGACCCCAGAGATTGACTACAAGCAGGCCCAACCCCTGATTCAGGCAGCCGGACAAATCTATCTGCATCAACAGTTAACTTTTAAGCTGTTGGCTGACTGTGGTTCGAAATATAAACACCTGGCTGAATCTGCACTGCATGCCAAACAGGTTTGGCGGAAGACCAATCATCCTGTCGTAAAAAAGTCACAACATATCCAGGAGCTGGTCGCCAAATCCATTCAAAAACAACGAACAGATTATGATGCCGTCAAATTTACCCTGGAAATCGAGGCACTTGTTAACAAGAGCGTCTCTGAATTTAGAGCTAATCTCGCAAGCAAGGGCCGAAAACAAAGACACTATCTTTGTAACCGACTGATATTATCTGTTACAGCTGGGGAATGGGATCTCCAGCGAAAGGTCCCCAAAGACGTCACCATCATTTCCCAGTTCAAGGAATAACTATAAAGTCAAGATCGACATTAAAGCATTATCACTTACAATAAACCCTTCATGGAAAACAGACTAAATGCAGAGCAGGCCCGGGCAGTACAACATGTCACTTCCCCTTTACTCGTCCTGGCCGGTGCTGGCAGTGGTAAAACGCGAGTCCTTACCCAGAAAATCGCCTATCTGATAACACAACACAATTATGATCCGGCTAATATAGTCGCAGTCACCTTCACCAATAAGGCTGCCCGAGAAATGCAGGCGCGTGTTGGTAAATTAGTTGATGAAGTTACAGCCCAGGCAATACATATTTCAACCTTTCATACTCTTGGCCTGAAGCTCATTCGGGCTGACGTAAAACGTTATGAACGAAAAAGGAATTTCAGCATTTATGATGCAAGTGACAGCCTGTCCTTGATTAAGGATATTATGCGTCGTGACTATGGCGATCCAGGTAATTTATCTGAAAAAATACAATGGAAAATCAGCGACTGGAAACAGGAAATGTTAACCGCGGAAGATGTTATATCTCAGCAATATTCCGATCCGATTTCAGTTACAGCCGCCAATGTTTATCATAAATACGAAGATGCCCTAACAACTTTTAACGCTTTTGACTTCGATGATTTAATTTTCAAGCCTGTTATCAGGCTTAAAACAGATCCAGAATATCGCCATGATCAACAACTTAAAATTCGTCACTTACTGATCGATGAGTACCAGGATACCAATCTTTGCCAATTTGAATTTATTAAGCTTTTAAATGGCCCACACAGTAACTTCACGATTGTTGGTGATGATGATCAATCTATTTATGCCTGGCGAGGTGCACGACCAGAAAACCTTGTTCAGCTACAAAAGGACTATCCGGAACTTGAGGTAATTAAGCTCGAACAAAATTATCGTTCATCCGGCAATATTCTCAACTCCGCTAATCGTCTCATCGCGAATAATCCGCACGTCTTCGAGAAAAACCTCTGGAGCAAGTTTGGTCCTGGCGATCCGGTCACTATATTCAGTAGCCAGGATGACGAACGGGAAGCAGAACAGGTTGTAACTGACCTGCAAAACCATATGTTTCAACATCGAACAAAATTTAGTGACTATGCCATTCTTTACCGCAGTAACCATCAGTCACGTTTATTTGAACAGCAATTACGGGAAAAAAACATCCCCTATTATTTAAGTGGAGGCCTGTCATTTTTTGCTTATAGCGAAATTAAGGATATCATGGCGTACCTTCGTATTATTACAAATCCCGATGACGATAATGCTCTGCTAAGGGTTATTAATACGCCCAGACGGGAACTCGGTACTGGTAGTGTACAGAAATTTGTACAATTTGCCTCTGAACAACAGCTTCGTCTTCTTGATAGCCTAAATCAAGACAGCCTGGTTGAAGCAGTTCCACCTCGCGCCTATAAACGGCTTATTGACTTTCGCGACTGGCTAGAACATATGAACAGGCTCGTGGAATCAGACAGACCTGATACTCTTTTTTTAAAAATAATTTCTGAACTCGACTATGAAGGTTGGCTAAGGGATACACAACCTGACGAAGAATCAGCTATGCGAAAAATTAACAATGTTAAGGACCTGTATAACATGGTCAAACGTATTGCTGATAACAATATAACGCATACCCTGTCACACATTGTCAGCAAACTAACTCTGATTGATTTACTCGATCGCGATGATGAAAACAATTCCAATTGTGTTAATTTAATGACACTACATGCCGCAAAAGGCCTGGAATTTCCATATGTTTATCTTGTTGGTATGGAAGAAAATATTCTACCGCATAAAAACAGTATCGAGGACAACTGTATTGAAGAAGAGCGACGTCTTGCCTATGTTGGTGTAACCCGTGCACAACGTAAACTAAATATTTCATATGCAATGCAACGTAAACGATTTGGGAATATCGAACCAACCACACCCAGTCGCTTTATAGAGGAATTACCGGAAGAGTGTATCCAGAGGCGCGGTATCAAAAGTGATCTGCAGGGCGAGGAACGTATCGAACATGGCCAGCAACAGCTTGCTCAGTTACGTTCACTATTATTCGAGACATAAAAAAGGCCACTGCAAAGTGGCCTTTTCATTACAAGCTGAATAACGCTTGTTACTTACTCTTATCGACCATGTGATCAACAATAGCTTTGATAGCATCATCACTTAATTCAGCGTGGCCACCTTTTGGAGGCATCACACCTGACTTACCCTGAAAACCATGTAAGGCATGCTTGTAAAGCGTTTCTTTGCCTTTGGCGAT
>JASFLL010000216.1:0-4246 GCA_050118115.1 Thioalkalispiraceae bacterium | reverse complement strand
GAATCGTACAGTACCAGTTCGCGATCCACCAGGGTTGGCACCGCGCCGTAGGGATTGAGTTCCATTAAATCTTCCGGTGGGTTTTCCGGGCTGACATCAATGACTTCAAAGTTGATACTCTTTTCCGCCAGTACAATTCGGACCCGATGACAGTGAAGGTCATTGGCCGAGGAAAACAGGGTCATAACAGATTTTCTATTGGCAATCAGGGCCATCATTACCTCTCTACACGTTCTGCATTAGATATACGCCGACTCATGGCATTTATGGGAAACCACGCGAGACAAACCGCGAATTATACATTAAAAATCCGGGAAATGGCGTAAAACAGCTATAACATATTGATATCGTTATATTTATTACCGGCTAGCGGTATAGGCTGAAGCCCACGATGGCAAGTGTGATGAGCCGGAGAGGCAAAGCAACAGGCGGCCGACGCACCCGCCGCGCTAGTGTAAAGTCAATGGTCGGTTAGTGATGACGATGAACTTCTTTCCAGTATTCCTTCTTAAGCAGGAACACGATGACAAAAAATATGGCCAGATAGAGCAGCACCCATTTTCCTAACTGGAGCCGGGTTTGTTTGGTGGGTTCGCCCATATAGTGCAGAAAATTCACCAGATCACGTACTGCGGCGTCAAATTCTGCTTCGCTCATTTTACCAGGTTCCGCGATGACCAGGTCCGAAATAATTTCCCGTTTAACACCCTCTTCGTCAACGAAATCCTCGTACTGTGCTTCCTGCAAACCCTGCAGTTCCCACAACACATGGGGCATAGCGACATCCTTGAACACGGCGTTATTCACACCCCAGGGCCGGGACTCATCGCGGTAAAACGATCGCAGGTAAGTGTAAATCCAGTCAACACCGCGGGAACGGGAAACCACCGACAGATCCGGAGGCGCGACGCCAAACCAGCGCTTGGCGTCTTCTTTTTCCATGGCGTTGTGCATCAGGTCACCGACCTTGGCGCCGGTGAATATTAAAAAGCTCTCCAGCTGCGCTTCGTCAAAGTCCAGGTCTTTGCCAATGCGGTTATAGCGCATCATTGAGGCGGAGTGACAATTAAAACAATAGTTGGCAAAAAAGCGCGCTCCGCGGCGCAGGGATTCTTTATCCGTCGGATCAATGTTCGCTTCGTCCAACGGATATTCGTTACCTACCGCCAAACTGGAGGTACTGAGCAATAAACCCAGACTGAGCAACAATCCCAGTATAATTATCCAGCCGTATTTCATTCAGGTTATCCGGTCCGGTGGTTTTTTGGTTTTATCCCATTGGGTATAAAACGGCATCAGCAGGAAAAAGGCAAAATACAAAACAGTAAACAACCGGGAAAATAGCGTAGCAACCGGCGTCGCGGCAACCGTACCAAGATAACCCAGTCCAACGAAGCTGATCACAAACAATGCCAGCGCAAGTTTAAACAGAAGACCCCGATAGCGAATGGACTTCACGGGGCTACGATCCAGCCATGGCACCACAAACAAAACTGCAATGGACGCCCCCATTAACATGACGCCGAGAAACTTGTCCGGTACAGCGCGCAAAATGGCGTAAAACGGCGTGAAGTACCACAGCGGTGTAATATGCTCCGGCGTTTTTAATGGATCCGCCGGAACGAAGTTATCCTTTTCCAGGAACCAGCCGCCCATTTCCGGGTAATAAAACACGACAGCTGCAAAAATCATAAGAAACACGATGGCGCCCAACAAATCCTTGAGCGTGAAAAAGGGATGAAACGGAATGCCATCAACAGGGACGCCCTCCCTGTTTTTATTCTCCTTGATTTCAATACCGTCGGGATTATTGGAACCCACCCGGTGCAGCGCAATAAGGTGAAACATGACCAGCCCAATGAGAATCAGCGGAAAAGCAACAACATGGAAGGCGAAAAAACGGTTCAGTGTTGCATCGGCAACCACGAAATCACCACGAATCCACAACGCCAGCTCATCGCCTATTTCAGGAATAGCACCGAACAATGAAATGATCACCTGTGCGCCCCAATAGGACATCTGTCCCCACGGCAACAGGTAACCCATGAATGCTTCCGCCATTAACAATACAAACAGCAACACGCCGAACAACCACAGCAGTTCCCGTGGCTTGCGATAGGAGCCATAGAGAAACGCGCGAAACATATGCAGGTAGATAACAATAAAGAAAAACGACGCACCGGTGGAATGCATATAGCGAATAAGCCATCCCCAGTTGACATCGCGCATAATGTATTCCACAGAGGCGAACGCGGTACCCGCCGTGGGCTTGTAGTTCATGGTGAGGAAAATACCGGTGAGGATCTGGATACCGAACATCAGCATGGCCAGCGAACCAAAAAAATACCAGAAATTGAGATTTCTCGGCGCGTAGTATTTTACCAGGTGATCTTCCCAGAACTCCCGGGCCGGGAAGCGGGCTTCAATCCATTCTCTGCCTAAGGTGAACCAGTAGCGCATCAGGTATGCTCCGGATTAACGCCGATCATAATACGCGTATCGGTTACGAATCGATAGGGAGGTACTTTCAGATTGGATGGCGCGGGTACACCGGCATAGACACGGCCCGACAAATCGTAGCGCGAACCATGACAGGGACAGAAAAAGCCGCCTTTCCAGTCCGGCCCCAGATCCGGCGGGGCCAGTTCCGGACGATAAGTGGGCGCGCAGCCAAGATGGGTACAGATCCCCTCCATCACCATAAATTCCGGCTTGATAGAGCGGTAATCATTTTTGGCGTATGCCGGTTGCTGTGACAGCTCGTCAGAGTGAGGATCCCTTAATTTATCTTCGACTTTCTTCATTCGCTGCAGTATTTCGTCGTTGCGCCGTAAAATCCAGATGGGCTTTCCGCGCCATTCCACCGTCAACAACTGCCCAACCTGGAGCTTGCTCACATCGACATCGACCGGTGCACCGGCCGCCTGTGCCTTGGCGCTGGGATCCATGGAAAGAATAAACGGCGTCGCAACGTATGCCGCACCAATGCCCCCCACAACGGTTGCCGCCGCGGTCAGAATCCGGCGTTTTTGCCGGTCGACCCCTTCATCGCTCATTGATGACTCCTCAAAGACACACGAAATATGACGAAAGATTCGCCGCTACGTTCTTGGTATGTTGTCAATCTTGATGTGAAAGCATAGCAGAACCTTTTAGCCATGCATCAATTAAGTTATTAATATAATTATAAGCTAATATTAATATAGTGGTTGTGGATAAATTGTCTTCATTGTCATACAACCTACTGATTTTAAAGTATAATTAAGCAATATTCGGTAATCTGCATGTTTTGGTAACTGGAGATTTTAGCGATCCTGACAACCTCAGGCATCCAAACCTCCATTTATTGCAATAACACCCGGGAACCTTTTTTCGAAAAACCACACGAACGGACTATGAACTGGAAAGCGTTCCTCAAACCCTTGTTACCCATCGGCGTCTTTGTTGTCGTCACATTAATTACCCTGAGTTTGTTCCGCTTTGGATTTATCGTTTGGCAATGGGAACGGGTAACCGCGGCACATGCTATCACGGATATCATTGTACAAGGGATGCGCTTTGATCTGGTGTTGTTAGGATACCTATTAATTATTCCGGCCACCCTTACCCCCTTTGCCGCCACTCACCCGGCAGTTCAAAAATACTGGCAGCAACTGTTGCGTGTCTATTTTCTGCTGTGCGGCGTAGCGATTGTGTTCATGGAAATGGCCACCCCTTCATTTATCACTCAGTATGATGCGCGGCCCAACTACCTGTTCATAGAATATTTAAAATACCCCCGCGAAGTGTTTGACACATTATGGGGCGCATACAAGATCCAGTTGGTAGCAGCCGCGATCACGTGTGGACTGGTTATTTACCTCGGCTGGCGTACGACGAAACCCTTACGGGAGTTTCGGGCACCTTTAGGCCTGGGTAAAGCCGCCATCGTCTCTCCAGTCATTCTAATCCTGTGTGCACTGGCAGCACGCTCAACCCTGGACCATCGTGCTATTAACCCAAGTATGGCCGCGGTTTCCCCCGACCCGATGGTCAATGAAATGGGTTTGAACTCCAGCTATTCGCTACTGTACGCACTATACGAAGCCAAACGTGATGAAAACGGCGGTGTCCGCTACGGAGACCTGCCGGAACAAAAAATGCTGGCCACTATACGCCAGGACATGCACGTCGCCGATCGATCATTTACAGACAGCACGATCCCCACATTACACACCCAGGCGGTCTCGAACAAATTGCAGCATCC
>JASFLL010000215.1:0-4248 GCA_050118115.1 Thioalkalispiraceae bacterium | reverse complement strand
TATTACAGATCTGCTTAAGATTTTCGATGACTTTTTTATTCTTATCCACGAAAGCAGTATATCCTGCGCCTCGTGACAATGCCTCCAGTCCCAGCGCCCCGCTACCACAAAACAGATCCAGGCAGTGCGCTCCTTCTATACAGGGCATTAGCCAGTTAAACAAGGTCTCACGAACCCTGTCTGGTGTTGGCCGTAAATGTTCAACTACAGGAAACTGAAATTTTCGACCGCGCCATTGGCCGCCTATGATCCGTAGCGTTTGTTGGCCCCGTCCTGCCATCCAGACAGTTACTCGGTTTTACGTGTCGTAGCTGCAGGTTGAACCGAGCCACCTACCATGACGGTTACCATTTCATCGGGATGGATGCGGCGCTTGAAGGCATCCTTGATATCAGCAACGGTGACTTTTTCAACCTTGTCATTAAAGGTCGATAAATAATCCAGAGGTAACCCATAAAAACCAATCATCGCCACATATTCCGTAATATCCTTGTTCGAATCAAGACGTAAGGCGAAGCCTCCGGTAATGTTTTTCTTGGCATCGATCAGTTCCTGCTCGGTAGGACCCTTATCAATAAACGTTCGTAAAGTGTCCATCAGAACCTTCAATGCCTCATCGGCCTGATCATTTTTAGTTTGTAGACCCATGATGAAAGGTCCCTTGTTTCGCATCGGCGAGAAATAACTATAGCTGCTATATGCAAGACCGCGTTTTTCGCGTATCTCTTCCACAATGCGAGAACCAAACCCACTACCACCAAGAATATGGTTACCCACATAAAGCGCAAAATAATCCTTGTCGCCTCGCAAATCACCTTCCTGCCCAACCAGGATATGTGTCTGCTTGGAGGGATGAGGTTTTTTAATGAGTTTGCTTTCTGTGATCGACTCCACCCTGGGTAAGGCACTGGCCTTTTCACCACCAGCGAGACCACCGATTAGCTGCTCAACCATAGCCCTGGCCTGTTTTTTATCAACAGAACCCACTACGACTACCGTGGCATTCTTTGCTACGTAATATTTTTTATAGAACTCGAGAATATCATCTCGGTTGATTGCCTTTATCGATTCCTCAGTACCACTGCTAGGTGTTGCATAAGGGTGTTCATCGTAAATCGCTTTATAAAAGGCATTATTCGCCAACGTATCAGGGGATTCCTTTTGGGCCTTTAATCCAACCAGGACACGTTTGCGTTCGCGCTCCAGTTCATCACTGACAAATTTTGGTTTACTCAGAATGGTTGCTGCTGTTTCCAGGGCGGTATCGAGCCATTCTTTTTCTGTCAGACTGCGCAAATTGACTACTGCCATGTCACGTAGCGAAGTAGTGCTGAACTGTGCGCCGACATTATCGAAGCGCTCGACGATTTGATCGGTATCCCAGTCACCTGCACCGTGATCAAGCAACAGATTGGTCATCATCGCCAGGCCGGCTTTGTCACCATCCCGCGCGCTACCCGCATCAAAGACAATACGTACATCAACCATGGGAAGCTGCGGCGCATTGACATATAACACTTTGGCACCTTTTTTACTTGTCCAGGTCTGTATATGCAACCCTTCTGGTTGAGACATGGGCATGTTTTCATCTTTTCCCGACAGTGCATAGATAGCACCAATGGCAATGATGATAATAAACAGGATAAAAAAGTTTCTTTGATTAAACATAGTCGATTAGTTTTGTGTTGAAACGGGTTGATTGGATGCCGGCTTGTCTTGACCCATGCTTTGCGGATCCAGAACAGCGACGGTAAGGTGGTTTTTTATAAAATACTTTTGTGCAACCTGTTGTACCTGCTCAGGAGTTATGGCCTTGATTTTATCAACATACTCATCGGCCAGCTTATAGCTCAAGCCGGTTGTTTCAAGCATGCCTAGTACCATAGCCTGATAAAATACCGAATCTTTTTGATAAACATCATCAGCAATGACCTGAGCCTTAACACGATTAAGTTCAGCTTTGCTGATTTTCTCTTTTTTAATGAGATCGATTTGATCTAAAAGGGCTTTTTTTACCGACTCAACTGTTTGCCCCTGTGCCGGTGTTGCATCAAACACAAACATTTCATCAAACTTCGACTGCAGGTCATAACCCACGTCGGCATTGACGGCAATCTGCTGGTCACGTATCAGGGTCTTCGGCAGGCGTGAACTGCGACTTCCACTCAGTACTCCTGCCAACACTTCAAGTGCATAGGGTTCCCAATCTGTTTTCGCCGTGTTTAAGACGGGCACTTTATATCCCATCATCAGGTACGGTACCTCAGCGGGTACTCTGATAGTAACCTCTCTCGGCCCGATTTGTGCTCGTTCCTTACGGGGTTTCAAGTCGGGAAGCTCTTCGCTCTTGAGCGGGCCAAAATATTTTTTCGCCAGCTCATAAACTTCATCGGGTTTTACATCACCCACGACTACGACCGTCGCATTATTCGGTGCATACCACATCTGGTACCATTTGCGCAGATCGGCCACTTGCATGTTGTCCAGGTCATTCATCCAGCCAATGGTTGGATTTTGATAAGGGCTATTGTCATAGGCGACAGAATTGAACTGCTCATAGGTGAGCGCACGTGGCTTGTCATCAGTGCGCATACGACGTTCTTCCTTAACAACTTCTACTTCTTTCTTGAATTCCTTTTCCGGTAAGGTCAGGTTACGCATGCGGTCCGCCTCCAGTTCGAAACTGACCTTCAGGCGGCTTTTCTCCAGCAGCTGAAAATACGCCGTGTAGTCGCGCCCGGTAAAAGCGTTGTCGCGCCCGCCGTTTTCCTTGATGATTTTGGAAAACTCTCCGGGTTTCACGTTCTTGGTACCTTTGAACATCATGTGCTCCAGCACATGCGATAACCCTGTAATACCATTATGCTCAGAACTGGCACCAACTTTGTACCACACTTGCGATACCACAACCGGAGCACGATGATCTTCTTTGACCAGAAGCTTTAAACCATTGCTGAGATTGTATTCATGAACATCTGGTTTAGCCGAGACTACATTTGTTAATGACAGGACCGGGAGTCCGAGGAGAAAAAACAACAAATATCTTCGCATATAAATTCCAGTTTCCAGTTAACATGAGGTATTCGTTTACTGACTCACCGCTACCGCAAATGTCAGCCAAATGCTAGGATAGCGCACTTTCCACCACGCTACGCGATTGAGTTAACTAATCTAGACTAACATGGCCCTATTTAGTTTCAAAAAACCCAAAGACAAGAGTTCCGAACAACAATCCTGGTTGAGCCGCCTTAAAAATGGCCTTGCCCGTACCCATCAACAACTGGCCAGTGGCCTCGGAGGCCTGTTCCTGGGTGAGCGCACCATTGATGATGAATTGCTGGAAGAAATTGAAACCAGCCTGCTGATGGCGGATGTCGGGATAGAAGCTACCCAGTCCATCATCAAATCCCTGGCAGAGCAGGTCGCACGGAAGCAGCTCTCTGATTCTGAAGCACTCTTCCAGGCGTTGCGCAGCCAGTTGATCAGCCTGCTGGAAACGAATGCTGAAAGCTGGACGATTCCCGAGCAGGACAAGCCCTATAGTATCCTGGTCGTGGGCGTCAACGGAGCCGGTAAAACTACCACAATCGGCAAAATGGCCAAGCATTTACAAAATGCCGGTGAAAAGGTGCTTTTGGCAGCCGGCGATACTTTCCGCGCAGCCGCCGTCGAGCAACTCCAAACCTGGGGCGAACGCAACGGGATCACCGTGATTGCACAACAACAGGGTAGCGACTGTGCAGCAGTCGTGTTTGATGCCATGCAGGCGGCCAGTGCGCGTAAAGTCGATGTCATTATCGCGGACACCGCCGGTCGACTGCAGACCCAGTCCCATCTGATGGATGAATTGAAAAAGGTCAAACGAGTCATGAGCAAACATGATCCGCAAGCCCCGCAGGAGGTGATGCTGGTCCTGGATGCCAGTACCGGTCAGAATGCCCTGGTCCAGGCCAGGCAGTTCCACGAAGCCGTAGGTGTGACAGGTATCACCCTGACCAAGCTTGATGGTACTGCAAAAGGTGGTATTGTGTTCGCTATCGCCAAACAATTAAACATTCCAATTCGCTTCATCGGCGTGGGCGAAGGTCTGGATGACCTGCAGGTATTTGATGCAGAAACCTTTGTTGATGCATTATTGGAACGAGATAAATAAGTTTTGTAGATGGCTGACGACGAACACATCGCTGGCTACTAAAAGACCAAACAGTTGTGATAATTAAGGGGAGCTGCGCATCGACTTGATGCGCG
>JASFLL010000214.1:0-4252 GCA_050118115.1 Thioalkalispiraceae bacterium | reverse complement strand
CTTACACCGGACGCTGCAGCAATTGGGCTACGTGCCATCAATAATGCAAAACATGACTACCAACGTACCCTGATGCTGCCTGAGCTCAAGGCCGTCAATCAGCCCACCACCCTGATCACCACAGCTGTTCCCTATCGGGTTGGTCATAAATTAGTCATCAATATCCTGGGTAAGGAAATCCTGGTTAAATTAACCAAACAGGTCCAGAACACCGGGCTTTTCGCTCAATTCCAGTTTGAGATCATGGAAGAACAAAGCGCTGTCGTCCAGGGTGGCCAGGATGATGACAATACCTCGGATTTTTCAGGGGTCTGGACTTCCATTTAACTCCCACAGTCCCCACCTCTTCTGAGGTGAGTTGCTTCCTCAAGTTGGTACCCTAAGTGCCGATAGTTTATACAATAATTAAAATGGGTAATTACTTGAAAGCCATGGCTAAATTAAGCTATTTTCTGCACCACAATTCCAGGGAGCATACATATCTATACAAGGACACCACAACTGCCAGCGGGATGGTTCTGTGAGTAATGAAAATATACTAAGGGTCCTCACCGTTTTTGATGCCTCAGAAGAAGCCGAGGTACTGATCAATGCATTACGTAATGCCGGTCATATCGTGCGTGATATTCGTGTCGAAGACGAAGAAGATATGGCAACTGCCCTTGAAGAAAATCCCATTGATATCATTCTCTGTAAATTAAAAATGCCACACTTCAATGCCAAACAGGCCGTTGAAGTCCTGTCACGATTCGGTCGTGACATTCCCCTGGTTGTGGTGACTTTACCGGGAAAAGAATCGGCGGCCATGGATATCCTTAAAGCCGGTGCCCGCGATGCTCTGAGTGAAGACCAGACTGAACGCCTGAAACATATTGTCAAACGTGAAGTGGGAGACCTGCACGAACGCCGTGCCCATCGTCGCTGTGAACAAATGCTGCGCGAAACGGAGAAACGTGCCAAGGCACTGATTGACAGTTCACGCGATGCCATTGCCTACGTCCATGATGGCATGCATATCTATGCTAACAGTGCTTATCTGAAGATGTTTGGTTATGACGACATCGATGATGTAATGGGCATGCCCATCATGGATATGGTTAGCAGTGATGATCACGTCAAATTAAAAGAATTCCTGCGTGGTTATGCCAAAGGTGAATCCATGGACACACAACTGATGGTTCATGGCCAAACCCTGGAGAGCGAAAAGTTCAAGATCAAAATGGAGTTCTCACCCGCCAGCTACGAAGGCGAGTCCTGCACCCAGATTATCATTCGTGATGAATCGAACAGTAAGGAACTGGAACAAAAGCTCAATGCCATGAGCCAGCTGGATCTACTCACCGGTCTTTATAACCGTAACTTTTTTATCGAACATCTTGATCAATTTATCAGCCGTGCCGTGGAAGGTCAGGCCAAAGGCGCCGTAATTTATATATCGCTGGATAAGTATCAGGAAATACGCAGTGAACATGGCATCAGTGCCAGTGACCATATGCTGACGGATATCGCCAGCATGTTAAAAGAGAAACTGGCCAATTTTGGCCTGCTTGCCCGTTTTGAAGGCCCGGTCTTCACCCTGCTTGCCCAAAATGCTGATAACAAGCAGGTGGAAAAAATGTCCAAGGCTATATGCAAGGTCATTTCTGAACACTTTGCTGATATCGGCGGTGGTAAAACCGCACAAAGCACTGCAAGTATCGGGATCACCTTACTGAACGAAACAACCTCTAACAGTACCGACTGTATTACGCGTGCAGAAAAAGGCTGCTTGATTGCCCATAAAGAAGGCGGTAATAACTACCATATCTACAATCCGGCTATCGAGGAAATGGCCGAACAGGAACAGGCCAATGTTTGGGCTAACCGGATAAAGACTGCCCTCAAGGAGAACAAGTTCAAACTCATGTTCCAGCCGATTGTCAGCCTGCACGGCGAACCAGGTGGACATTATGAAGTCCTGTTAAGAATGTATGATGAATCAGGTAACGAAATTTCACCTGAAGAATTTATACCTGCAGCAGAAAGTGCCGGCCTTATGAATTTTGTGGATCGCTGGGTCATTGCCAATTCATTCCTGTTGTTATCAAAACAGCTCAAGGAAGGCAAGAAAACAAGACTTTTTATCAAACTGTCCAGTGCCTCACTTACCGATCCTGAGTTCCTGCCCTGGGTAAGAGACAGAGTCAACTCACTGAAACTGGATACCGATAACCTGGTCTTTGAGGTAAGCGAAGAAACCGCCCTGAATTTCCTTAAACAGGCCAAGAATGTCATTAACGGACTCAACGAACTGCATTGCCGCACGACTCTTGAAAACTTCGGCCTTGAGCAAAACACTTATCAGTCTCTAAAACACCTGAAGGTTAATTACATCAAGGTTCACATGAAATTGATCCATGGGCTTGCACAAAACGTCGATAACCAGGAAAAAGTGAAAGCCATCGCTGAGTATGCAAACGGACAGAATATTCAGACCATCGCCGCATTTGTCGAAGAAGCCAACTCGCTTGCGGTACTCTGGCAATGCGCCGTAGACTTTATTCAAGGGCACTTCCTGCAACATCCCAATGAGTCAATGGATTATGATTTTGAGGATAGTGTTTAAGCTTTTTTTTTGCTTCCAGCGAAGCTGACTAAATCTTATTTTTTTTGTTTTTCGTTCCACCAGGAACGAGCTACTTTCTTGTTGCTACAAGAAAGTAGCTCGCCTCAGTGAGGCGAAGCAAACTATAAACTTTAATCTAATAGATGCGACACCAATCCATCGGCCAGTTTCGGTTCAAACCAGGTGGATTTGGGCGGCATGACTTCTTCGGCATCGGCCACAGCCATCAGCTCTGAAAGCTGGGTTGGATAGAGTGAGAACGCCACTTTCATTTCGCCGCTGTTAACCCGTTTTTCCAGTTCCCCCAGACCACGAATCCCACCAACAAAGTCGATGCGTTTATCGCGGCGAGGGTCATCAATATTTAATACAGGCGTAATCAGATTATTTTGTAACAGACTCACATCCAGGCGACCAACAGGGTCATCTGCCGGCACATATTCACTCTTGATAGTTAAGCGATACCATTGATTATCCAGGTACATACCAAACACATTAACCCGATCCGGTTTCACTGGACTACCACTTTTCTCAACTGTGAAACGCTCTTCGCACTTCTGCAGAAAGTCTTCACTGGATAAGCCATTCAGGTCTTTTATTACGCGGTTGTAATCAAGAATATTCATCTGGTTATCGGGGAAGATCACTGACAGAAAATATTCATGGGCGTCGCCTTTGGCATTTTCTCTACGCATCGCAGCCACCCGGGATGCAGATGCTGAGCGATGGTGGCCATCGGCGATATACAAACACTTCATTGCGTCAAAGCTCGCAGTCAGAGTCGCTATATCTTGTTCATCATCGATGATCCAGATCGTATGTTGAACACCATCGTCAGCGGTTAAATCATAGAGTGGTGCCTGCTGGGTCACCTTGTGAATCACGCTGTCGACCGTCGCATCATGACGATAAGTCAGAAACACCGGGCCTGTTTGTGCATTGAGGGCATCGATTTGACGGACTCGGTCGTCTTCCTTGTCAGGTCTGGTATATTCATGTTTACGAATTCTGTTACTGTCATAGTCCTTGACCGAAGCCACGGCAACCAGGCCAGTCTGTTGATGGCCATTCATTATCAGGCGATAAGCATAATAAACCGGTTTATCTTCACGAATCAGGATCTGTTCTGATATGAGTTTTTGTAGATTTTCAGCACCTTTGGCATAAACACTTTTGTCATAAGGGTCGGTCCCTGCTGGTAAATCAATTTCGGGTTTTGAGATATGCAAAAAACTATAAGGGCGACCAGCTGCACGTTCACGTGCTTCTTCCGTATTGAGTACATCATAAGGTGGTGCAACCACATCCTCGGCAAATTCCTGCTTGGGACGTAAACCACGGAACGGACGAATTAGTGACATGTGAACTCCTCGGATTTAAAGGTTGCGCATTTTAAGTGAAAAACGGCCTATAGGCCAATTTCCTGCAACGCATTGATCCTTTGCGCCAAACTTGGGTGTGTAAACCCTCCTTCCTGACTTTTTGGTTGGACCTGCGTCTTCGTGGCTACCTTAATGGGTGCCTTGCCAATTTGGTTCAACAAGTTTGGGTGTTGAAAAAAGCTGCCATGCAAACAGCGTAATGTCTGTAAGTACTGCTGTTTACCTACCAGTGATGCCGCACAACTATCCGCCTGGTATTCCCAGG
>JASFLL010000213.1:0-4255 GCA_050118115.1 Thioalkalispiraceae bacterium | reverse complement strand
ACTGCTTCAGGCAGCCTACTTGACACTCCACCTACCCCTGCAGCACGTTCGACCCTTACCGTGATGGCAGTGGGTGATATCATGCTGGGCACGGATTTCCCGGAGAACCATTTACCACCTGATAATGGCCAGCATTTATTGGCCGGAGTGGCGACGATTTTAAAGCAGGCTGACGTCACGTTTGGTAATTATGAAGGTACCTTGCTCAGCGGTGGCGAGCCTGCCAAGCGTTGCCTGAACCCTAAACACTGCTATGTCTTCAGATCTCCTCCTGCATTCGTCAAGGATCTGACAGCAGCAGGTTTTGATGTCATTAGTCTTGCGAATAATCATGCCCGGGATTTTGGTGATGAAGGCCGACTCTCAAGCATGACAACCCTGCAGCAGGCCGGTATCCAGCACTCGGGTCAGGAGGGGGATTATGCGAGCTGGCAGATTAATGGGATGCGAATTGGTCTCATTGCTTTTGCCCCTTTCCGAGGAGCGAATAATCCACTGGAGATTGTCAAAGCCCAGGAGGTAGTCAGAGCCTTTAAGGCGCAACACGACCTGGTCATGATTTCCATGCACATGGGTGCTGAAGGTGATGATGCGCTGCGGGTGCCGTTTAGCGAGGAGTTCTTTCACGGTGAAAACCGCGGTGATGTCGTTTTGTTTTCCCGTTCGATGATCGAGGCGGGGGCTGATCTTGTCCTCGGACATGGCCCACATGTACCAAGAGCGCTTGAATTATACAACGGTCGATTAATTGCCTATAGCCTGGGGAATTTCTGTACATATTATGGGATCAACGTAAAAGGCAAAAACGGCCTGGCGCCGATCCTGAAAGTCACACTTTTCGATAATGGAGAATTCAAATCAGGCGAGATTATTTCTGCTAGACAGGTTCGTCCTGATGGTCCCAGACTGGATCCCAGCCATGCGGCGGCCAAATTGATAGCGGAGCTGACCCGGCTGGATTTCCCTGACACCCCCCTTGAAATATCGCCTGATGGCCTGATTTCAATAAGAAATCGGACGGGACAACAATAATCCAGTGTAACTATCTATCGACCAACTGGGACAAATAGCAGTTGGCGCTGTAGAATACGGGGTTTTAGCCACTCGGACGACAAAGTGGACTGGCAACGGAACTATCCTGGCAGGGATTAACCCAACGAAGATACATTCAGAATCCGAGCAAATACGGATACACCAGAAAAGCAAGGTAAAGATAAAAATCACATGTTAACCGGAACGTTCAAAAAGATATTTGGCAGCCGTAATGACCGAATGATTAAGCGTTATCGCAAAATCGTTGATGTCATTAATGGCCTTGAGGAAGAAATTAGCGCCCTTAGTGATGAGCAGTTGAAGGAAAAAACAGCTGAATTTCGCAAGCGCCTGGAGGAAGGGCAAACCCTGGAACAGATTTTACCCGAGGCCTTCGCCGTTGTCCGGGAGGGAGGTAAACGTGCACTGGGTATGCGCCATTTTGATGTGCAGCTGATCGGCGGCATGGTCTTGAACGATGGCAATATTGCCGAGATGCGCACCGGTGAAGGCAAGACCCTGGTTGCAACACTGGCGGCTTATCTAAATGCATTGCCTGCTAAGGGTGTCCATGTGGTAACCGTGAATGATTATCTGGCTCGACGTGATGCGGACTGGATGGGCAAGCTGTATAACTTCCTGGGCCTGACGGTTGGCGTGATTGTTTCCAATATGCCGCATGAAGAGAAAAAAGCTGCTTACGCCGCGGATATCACCTACGGTACAAACAACGAATATGGTTTCGATTATTTGCGCGACAATATGGCGTTTAGTGCCGATGAAAGATATCAGCGCAGTCATGCCTTTGCTATTGTCGACGAAGTCGACTCCATCCTGATCGACGAGGCGCGTACGCCACTTATTATTTCCGGCCCAGCTGAAGAAAGTTCGGAGCACTATTATGTGATCAATGAGCTGGTGCCCAAACTCACCAAACAGGAAGAAGAGGATGGCCCTGGCGACTATAGTGTCGAAGAGAAGAACAAACAGATCTTTCTGACTGAGGAAGGCCATCAGCATGTTGAAGAGTTGCTGTATGAATCAGGCGTATTGAAAGAAGGCGAAAGCCTTTACGATGCAGTGAATATTGGATTGATGCATCATATCAATGCCGCGTTGCGTGCCCATGTCCTGTTTCAAAGAGACGTGGATTACATCGTTCAAAATAACGAGATTGTCATCGTTGATGAATTTACCGGACGAACCATGCCCGGGCGTCGCTGGTCTGATGGTTTGCATCAGGCTGTTGAAGCAAAAGAAGGTGTTCCGATTCAACAGGAAAACCAGACCCTGGCCTCGATTACCTTCCAGAATTTCTTCCGTTTATACGACAAGTTATCCGGCATGACCGGTACGGCGGATACTGAGGCCTTTGAATTCAATTCTATCTATGGTCTGGAGGTCGTGGTGATTCCTACTCACCGCCCAATGATCAGGAAGGACATGGGCGACCTGGTGTTTCTCACCCAACAGGAAAAATTCAAGGCCATTATCGAGGACATCAAAGAATGTCTGGAGCGCAAACAACCCGTGCTGGTAGGTACCGCTTCAATCGAAGTCTCCGAACTACTGGACAAGGTGCTTAGCAAAGAAAAAATCAAACACGAAGTACTCAACGCCAAAAACCACGAACGTGAGGCCGAGATTGTCGCCCAGGCAGGTAAACCCGGGGCGGTGACGATTGCCACTAATATGGCTGGTCGTGGTACCGATATTGTCCTGGGTGGAAACCTGGAAGCGGAAATTGCGGCTTTGAAAGACCCCAAGCAAGAACAGATCGAGGCATTACGTAAGGACTGGGATCAACGTCACCAAGCTGTACTGGATGCTGGCGGTCTACATATTATTGGTACGGAACGGCATGAATCACGTCGTATTGATAACCAGTTACGAGGGCGTTCTGGTCGCCAGGGTGATGCAGGCTCATCACGTTTTTATTTATCGCTGGAAGATAACCTGATGCGAATTTTTGCCTCGGAAAGAGTCTCGGCATTGATGAAACGTCTGGGGATGCAGGAAGGTGAGGCGATTGAACATGGCCTGGTAACTCGAGCGATTGAAAATGCGCAGCGTAAGGTCGAAGGCCATAACTTTGATATTCGTAAGAATCTGCTCGAATATGACGACGTGGCCAATGATCAGCGTAAGGAAATTTATAGTATCCGGAATGAATTAATGTCCAGTGATGACATCTCGGAGACCATCGAGGCCATTCGCGAAGATGTATTAAATGCCGTCATTGATACTTATATTCCGCCGCAAAGTATTGAAGAACAATGGGATGTACATGCCCTCGAAGAAGCCCTGGAGAACGAATTTGGTCTTAAACTGCCGTTACGCAAGTGGCTGGAAGAAGATGAGAGCATGCATGAGGAAACATTGCGGGAAAGAATACACGAAGAAATGGTCAAGGCTTATAAAGAAAAAGAAGCCGCTGTCGGCTCCGATGTTTTGCGCCATGTAGAAAAAGAAGTAACCTTGACCATACTGGATTCTCAATGGAAAGATCATCTGGCAACCATGGATCAATTGCGTCAGGGTATTCATCTGCGTGGTTATGCACAAAAAAACCCAAAGCAGGAATACAAGCGCGAATCGTTCGAACTGTTTAGCGAGATGTTAATGCGTTTCAAGAACGAAGTA
This sequence comes from Thioalkalispiraceae bacterium, assembly GCA_050118115.1. Taxonomy (GTDB): domain Bacteria; phylum Pseudomonadota; class Gammaproteobacteria; order UBA6429; family Thiohalophilaceae; genus SZUA-24. Next base: position 580 of record JASFLL010000213.1, on the reverse strand, counting down.
GTGAGCATTCTCAGCAAGATCCAGGTACGCAGTGAAGAAGAAGTGGCGGCAATGGAAGAACAGCGGCGTCGCAGTAGTGGTGGGAATATGCAATTCCAGCATGAGGAAGCGGCTGCGATGGCTGCCGAAGAGTCAGAAGAGGCGGCCAAACCTTTTGTAAGAGAGGGGCGTAAAGTCGGTCGCAATGAACCATGTCCCTGTGGTTCCGGTAAAAAGTATAAACAGTGCCATGGTAAATTAAATTAATCAGCACATGACCGGCCACATTTCGCTTCAGGAAAATCCGCAAATCATCAGAGGCATCCGGTTGCAGGCAGCTGCAGCCAGGATCCGCCGTCCCGATAGAAAAGATCTGGTACTCATTGAACTGGCTGAAGGATCAGAAGCCGCTGCCGTTTTTACTCAAAATGCATTTTGTGCAGCACCGGTTCAGCTGGCAAAAAAACATATCAACGAAACACCGCCACGCTACCTGTTGATCAACAGCGGTAATGCCAATGCCGGAACAGGACAGGCCGGCTATAACGCGGCTATAGAATGTTGTACTGCCGTTGCTAGTCTAATGGATTGTCATGTTAGT
>JASFLL010000212.1:0-4258 GCA_050118115.1 Thioalkalispiraceae bacterium | reverse complement strand
TTAAGGCGGGGGAAAATACATGTCTGATACAAAGAAGTTCATGTATGTAAATCGAAGAGCCCCTTATGGCACGATTTACGCGTGGGAATCACTGGAAGTAGTATTGATTGGTGCAGCTTTTGAACAGGACGTTTCACTGGCCTTTATTGATGATGGTGTATATCAAATCTGTAAAGACCAGGATACCACCGGTGTTGGCATCAAGAATTTTTCACCAACCTACTCTGCTCTCGGCGACTATGACATCAACAAAATCTATGTTGAAAAAGAGTCACTGGAAGCACGTGGACTAACTGTCGATGATCTCATGCCTCTGACCTGGGAAGATGAGGATGAGGATTGGGCAGAAAAAGACTCGATTCAAGTAGTAAGTTCTGAAGAATTAAAGACTTTGCTTGATGAATCTGATGTCTTGTTAAATTTCTAAGGTGGGAAATGCGATGGCAATATTACACACAATAAACAAGTCACCTTTTGACAAAAACTCATTGGACGCATGCCTTCGGCTGGCAAGTAAAGGCAGTTCTGTCTTGCTTATCGAAGATGGCGTATATGGTGCAATGCAAGGCACAGCAAAATCTGGTGTTGTCGAAAACGCAAAGGGCGATATCAGCTTTTACGTTTTAGGTCCTGACTTAAAAGCACGTGGCATTGGTGAAGATAAACTCATCGATGGCATTAAGGTTGTTGATTACGACGGTTTTGTTTCATTAACTGTTGAAAACGACAAAGTGCAGTCTTGGCTTTAATTTTTACTAAATGAACTATTGTGTAGCTCACTACACGAGGAGAACGAACCATGGCAATTGAAGTGAACGGAAAATCCTACGAAGTTGATGAAGAGGGTTACCTGGCAAACCTGAACGAATGGGAACCTGCAATCGCAGAAGTTATGGCGAAAGAAGATGACTGCGAATTGACTGAGAACCACTGGGAAGTTATCAACTTCCTGCGCGAATATTACGAAGAGTACCAAATTGCTCCAGCGGTTCGCGTTCTGACTAAAGCTATTGGTAAGAAGCTTGGTAAGGAAAAAGGTAACAGCAAATACTTATACGAGTTGTTCCCTTATGGTCCTGGTAAACAAGCTTGTAAATATGCAGGTTTACCTAAGCCTACAGGCTGCGTTTAATTAACGCGTTGTCCAGGGGGTTTTAGCCCCCTGGCAAACCTAATACGTCGAACATATTTATAATAGGGTAGGAACGCATGCACGTTTTATTCGGCATATTGTTTTATGCAGCATTTTTATTGCTTGTTGTCGGTCTGGCTTACAAGATCAAGCAGTATGCGCAAACACCAGCTCCGTTAAAGATACCAACCACCCCGGCCCCCGTCACCAGGACAGGCGTTGTCTGGCGATTATTTACCGAGGTTGTTTTTTTTAACAGTCTCTGGAAGTCAAACAAGTGGATCTGGATCTTTGGCTGGATATTCCACTTTGCCCTACTACTCGCATTTTTCAGGCACTTGCGGTATGTCATACCCGAGGGCTCTTTTATTTTCCCGCTGGTTGATAACTGGCTGGTATTAACAGCTGGCAAATATGCCGGCTGGGCAATGTTGTTTGGCCTGGGTGGCTTGTTCGTACGACGCATCGTTGTCGATCGTGTTCGCTACATATCCAGCCCATCTGATTTTGCAATGCTTCTGTTAATCATGGGTATCGCTCTTACAGGTGTACTCGTTTCATTCGTATTCAGAGATGCCTTTGCTATTGTACAGCTCAAGGCATTCGTTATTGGTTTGTTAACACTTAATTGGCAACCTGTACCTGATAACGGACTTATTATTACGCACTTATCTTTAGTGCTGATTCTCATGGTAATTTTCCCCGTGAGTAAACTACTACATGCCCCCGGCGTGTTCTTTAGCCCATCACGGAACCAGGTCGATAATCCACGCGAACAACGTCATGTTGCACCTTGGGCGCGTAAACTAGAGTCTGGCAACTAAACTAATTGCGGATGAGGAATAGACGTGGCTGATTTTGAAACACCAGAATTAAAAGAATACACCATCATCCCTAAATATAAAGACGGGACGATGCAAGGCCTGGCGCCGTTTATTGCAAAAGAGCAACATAACGAACCACTAGGCTACCCTGCTGAGTTAGTAGATAACTGGAAGGAAAAAGCCATTGAGAAAATGGGCGAACTGCAATCAAAGTATCGCTCACTTCAGGTTTATCTAGACATTTGTGTGAAGTGTGGCGCCTGTACAGATAAGTGCCATTATTACCTGGGTACATCTGATCCCAAAAACATGCCGGTAGCTCGTCAGGACTTATTCCGTCAGGTTTATCGTCGTTACTTTACTTTTGCAGGTAAGTTCTTTGGCAAACTGGGTATTCCTGGTTTTGTCGGTGCAAAAGAACTGGAAAGAGAAACGCTGGATGACTGGTACAGTTACTACCACCAGTGTTCACAATGCCGTCGCTGTTCTGTTTACTGTCCCTATGGCATCGATACTGCTGAAATCACCATGGCCGCACGAGAAGTTCTGGCCTCAGTGGGTATTGGCCAGAAATATTCCAACGAGATTATCGGCAAGGTCTTCAAGATTGGTAACAACCTCGGATTACCTGAACCTGCACTTGCAGACACGCTTGAAGGGCTTGAAGAAGAAGTTAAGGACGATACCGGTGTAGACGTCAAATTCCCTCTCGATCAGAAAGGTGCCGATATTCTGCTGGTGACCCCATCAGCTGACTTCTTCGCAGAACCTCACGTCGATGGCCTGATTGGTTATGCCAAAGTTTTCCATGAAGCAGGTGTAAGCTGGACCATCAGTTCTTACGCTTCAGAGGCCGCCAACTTTGGTATGTTCATCGGCAGTTATGAGAACATGCGCCGAGTTTCGATGCGAATACGTGAAGCAGCATTAGAATTAGGTGTGAAACGTATTGTATTTGGAGAATGTGGACACGCATGGCGAGTAGCCTACAGTTTCCTTAATACCCTGGCAGGTCCTTTCGACTTCCTGGATCCTAACTATCCAGTGCCACAACATATCTGTGAATTCACTTACGACTTAATCAAAAAAGATAAGTTGAAGTTTGATAAATCAGAAAATGATCATATGACCCTGACTTTTCATGACTCATGTAACGTCGCGCGTGCATCGCGTATGGGCCCAGAGCCAGGTGGTCAGTTTAAAATTCCACGCGAAATTATCAAAACTGTTTGTAATAACTTCTATGATATGGCGCCAGATACCATCGGTGAAGGTACTTACTGCTGCGGTGGTGGTGGCGGTCTGTTGACAGATGACTTGATGGAAATTCGCGTAAAAGGCGCCTTGCCGAGAATGCAGGCACTCAAGAATGTCGTTGAAGATCACGGCGTGACACATATGGCAGCCATATGTGCCATTTGTAAAAGTCAGTTTACCAAGGTAATCCCTTATTACGGTTTTACTATGGACCAGATAGTCAGTGTGCATCAGTTGGTTTCTGAGGCAATTGTACTGACTAGAGGTGTTGATGAAGAAGCAGCTGAAGAAGCAGCTGAAGCAGAATAATTTTTTGGTACGGGTTAATCCGAACTAACTGTTAGCACAGGAGACAGAGGTATGGCTACATCACGTGACGATATGCAAGACAACAAACTCACGTTTCGTAAGTTCGAGGACGGTGATCACGATTGGGATTCAATGACCGATCAAATCTTCAAAGGTGACACCACATATAAATGTCCGACTTACGTTCATCGTACTCCACCTTGCCAGGGCAGTTGCCCTTCCGGCGAAGATATTCGCGGCTGGCTGGACATCGTGCGTGGTATTGAGAAGCCACCCAAAGATATGACAATGCAGGAATATGCATTTCGTCGTTCAACCGATGCCAACCCCTTCCCTTCCATTATGGGTCGTGTTTGCCCGGCACCATGTGAAGACGGTTGTAACCGTAATCAGGTTGAAGATCACGTTGGTATCAACTCCGTTGAACAGTATATTGGTGACTCTGCCCTTGATGCTGGTTTTACTTTTGCAACTGGCGAGAAAGAATCAGGTAAGAAAGTTGCCGTTATCGGTGGTGGTCCAGCCGGTCTGGCAGCAGCATATCAACTGCGCCGCCTAGGTCATGCCTGTACTGTATTTGATGACCACGCCGAACTTGGTGGCATGATGCGTTATGGTATTCCTGGTTATCGTACACCACGCGATGTGCTGGACGGTGAAATCAATCGTATTATTAACATGGGTGTTGAAGTCAAACTGAACACACGTGTTGGCAAAGACATCAGCATGGAGCAGA
>JASFLL010000211.1:0-4272 GCA_050118115.1 Thioalkalispiraceae bacterium | reverse complement strand
AAAAATTCAAAATAATGTTGTGGAACTTGGCGATGACGATGAAGAAGATGTTCCTGACATCACGCCACCTGAACAAAACACACAACTGTCACCTGAAAACAAAGAATAAAAAAAACCGCCGTGAATTACAGCGGTTTTTTTACAATAACTATAACTGCTTGTTAACTTAATGCGTTACGTAGTTTTTTCATGGCATTATTTTCAATCTGACGAATGCGCTCAGCAGAGACACTATATTTGTCAGCAAGCTCCTGCAATGTTGCTTTGTCTTCATGCAGCCAGCGACGTTGAACAATATCCTGACTGCGTTCGTCCAGGGCGGATATTGCATTAGTAAGGCGGTTTGCGTTATGCGTTTCCCACTCACTGTTTTCAAGTTGCTCAGCGGGTCCTGCCATGTCATCCTGCAGGTATGCCGCAGGCGCAAACGATGTATCTTCATCGTCATCATCACGTAGGTCAAAACCAATATCCTGTCCGCTCATACGCGTTTCCATTTCCATGACGTCCTTGCTGGAGACGCCCAGGTCCTTTGCGACCTGATCGACTTCTTCTTTACTGAACCAGCCGAGGCGTTTCTTGGAGCTGCGAAGATTAAAGAACAGTTTGCGTTGAGCCTTGGTGGTCGCGACTTTTACGATTTTCCAGTTGCGTAAAATGAATTCGTGAATTTCGGCACGTATCCAGTAAACTGCGAATGAAACCAGCCTTACACCGACACTCGGGTCAAACCTTTTCACAGCTTTCATCAGGCCGATATTACCTTCCTGGATTAAGTCAGCCAGGGGTAAGCCATAACCTGAATAGCTGCGGGCGATATGGGCAACAAAACGAAGGTGAGCCATAATCAACTGGCGGGCGGCGTCGAGATCGCCTTGCTCCTGGAGACGAATCGCCAGCGCTTTTTCCTGCTCGGCACTCAAGACATCAATACCTGAGATGGCCTGCATGTAAGCTTCAAGGCTACCTGTTGGAACCGGCATGTGCATGTCTAGTGTTTTACTCATGGATACTCTTCCCCCGTAAATTAGGATTAGTTAATACTAGCACTCTATTTCATAGAGTGCCAAATCCAGGCTTAGTTCCCTAGCAAAATGCTAAGATTTCAGCTAGTTACCCCATATTTTCAGTGGGTAAAGCTGGTGAGGACATCGGAGGAAGCGGTCTCATCGTTCCAGGGGGAGGCTGTAGCGCCGTCGGTCGTGTAGATATAAATGCGGTTTCTGCCCATCTCTTTGGCCTTGTAAAGGGCTTTATCTGCGATGGAAATAAATTTGGTTAAATTTTCATCAGGATGATCGTTGGTAGAGGCCAGGCCGATACTGACCGTGATATCAACGCCGGCCGGTTTCATCGCTGCCAACTCACTGCGTAACATCTCTGCCCGTTCCAGCATCTGGTCAGCTGTCAGGTTGGGTAAAAGGACGCAGAATTCTTCGCCACCAAATCGTACCACCATGCCATCTTTAAAAGCGGCATTGAGTTTTTCACCCATTTCGGCCAGGACATGGTCACCAGTAATATGGCCGAGAGTATCATTGATCTGCTTGAAGTGATCGATATCGATTAGCATGGCCCAGACTGGCTGGTAGTCCGGATTGTGAATATAGGCTTCGCCGTTATCAACCAGATAACGCTTGGAGCGGACCCCGGTGAGACTGTCCGTCACGGCAATCCAGCGCATGGCCTCAGCCTGCTTTTTAAGCGCGTCATACTGATGTTTGATCAGCAATAGTGCCCTGACCCGGGCTATCAGAACTTCCTCAACGATTGGCTTGTTAACGAAATCGTTAGCCCCGGCGTGGAAGACCTCAACCTGGGTTTGTTGTTCTTCTGAGCTAGTGAGGACCAGGACCGGCATCTCCTGTTGTGACAGGTGCATCTTGGCCCTGATGGCGTGCAGCAGGTCACCACCAGTCATATCACCTTCAAGGATGAAATCGGTAATGACCATATCGTACTCATCCAGTCCATGTTCATCCCCCTGGCTATGTTGAAGCATGCGCAGGGCCTCCTCGGCTGTGGAAAACCGGGATACCTTAAGCCCATGTTTTTCGAGAATTTTCTGGATGACTGCTGCGGCTGTGGCGCTGTCCTCGACAAACAGGATGTGGCCAATCAAGCCTGAATGACGCTGTACAAATGATCGGATAAAACCACCAAAAGCCTTGTAGCCCTGTGATTTGTCAAAATAGTCAGTGACGCCGGCTTCAAAGCCCTCTTTGAGGAGACGGGAGTCGGCATCACCAGAGACGACTATAACGGGGATATAGCTGTGATTTTTAGAGGCCCTGATCTGGCGACTGAGTTCCAGGCCGTCCATATCTGGCAGCATCAATGCCGTGGAAACCAGGTCATATTTACTATGATTGAGTAAAGTGAGTGCTTCCTTACCACTGGCACAGGGATAGACTTCTGCATTGCTGACTTCATCCTGCAGGATTCGGGTAAGGATTGCCCGGGTCACCGAAGATCCGTCAACCACAATAATACGTGTTTTATGTTCGGTCAGCATAAGAAATATAATAGTACTCTATCAAATAGGGGCGATATAGCGCTTTCTTGTGAATCAGGCGGATCAAACGCCTATGACCTTATTCAGCGTGGTTCTATTTCTCGTAAATGGCGGCCAACTGCTATCCATGAGCCCCCCAGTCCAAGGCCGATACTTAAAGTCAGTATGATAAATATCGTACCAAAATCCATTTTATGAAGGACAAATTCACTCTGATAAAGACCGGCCAGGTTGCTGACAGGACCACTTATCAGGAGCAGGCTCAAAAAGACAAGAATGATCGCAATCAGCCCACCAAACACCCCATACCAGAAGCCAGTGTAGAGGAAGGGACGGCGAATGAAGGCATCGGTGCCGCCAATCAGCTTAACGATCACAATTTCGTCCCGGCGATTCTGGATAGCCAGCCGAATCGTATTGCCTACCACAAGTAAAACGCCAATGGACAGCATGATCCCAAGAATCACCACACCCTGGCTGATAATATCCATGATCGCAAACAGTCGCTGGACCCATTCACTATCCAGCTGAACCAGGTCCACCTCTTTGTAATTCCCAAGCTCGGAGGCAAGCGTCTCCAGTTGTTTGGCAGTGCTGAACTGTAAATCCGGGGTGACCAGCAGGGTGGCGGGAATTGGATTATCATCAAGTGCCTTGAGTGCCGCATCATAGCCTGTGCGTGACCTGAATTCTTCCAGGCCTTTTTTGCTGGAAATATATTCCACCTCGGCGACCTCTTTCAGCCCACGAATTTGACTGGCAAGTTGAGTGGCGGCTTTTTCACTGGTTCCGGTTTTTAAATAGAGTGACACCTTGGCAGCGCCGTCCCAGCTACCACTGAGTTGCTGGGCGTTCGCCAATAGAACATGCATCCCGGTGGGCAAGGCCAGGGCAATGCCAATTACTGCTGCGGTCATCAACATGGAAAACGGTGCCTGCCAGAGTTGTCCCAGACTGTAGAAAAAGACCTGGGCATGACGCATCAGATAGGTCTTGGCGTTGGTCACCAGCCCGGGTTTATCCCGGCTGGCGACATCCTGAAAAATCTGGTCTGACGAGGTCTTCATAATGGCTGTGACTCCTCGCCGGTATCATTAACCAGCTGACCATTTTTAAGGGCCAGGATGCGGTGCCCCAGCTTTTTGATCATATCCAGGTCGTGACTGGCGACCATTACAGTAACGCCCACCTGTCGAAACTGTTCAAAGACCTGCATGATTTCCCAGGATAGCTCGGGGTCCAGGTTACCGGTTGGTTCGTCAGCAAGTAACAAGGCGGGTTTGTTTACCACTGCACGGGCAATACCAACCCGTTGTTGTTCGCCCCCCGACAGCGTAATCGGGTAGCTTTTTTCGCGATTTAACAGGCCGACTTTATCCAGCGCAGCACGGGTACGCCGTGCGATTTCGCGAGGCGGTTGTCCGGCGATAATCAGGGGCAGAGCCACATTGTCATAGACCGTACGGTCAAAAAGAAGTTGATGATCCTGGAAAATAATACCGATGTTTCGACGGAAGTAGGGAATCCGGCGTGTCTTGACCTTACCGGTATTTTCACCATTGATAATGACCTGACCACGTGAAGTCCGTTCAATCAGGGCGATCAGTTTTAACAGGGTACTCTTACCAGCACCAGAATGGCCGGTTAAAAAAGCCATTTCACCTTGCTGCATCTCAAAACTGACATTCAACAGGGCATCATGGCCACCGGGATAACGTTTCGATGCCTGGATAAACTGTATCATTATCGTCGCGCAT
>JASFLL010000210.1:0-4278 GCA_050118115.1 Thioalkalispiraceae bacterium | reverse complement strand
AAAAAGTTCAGGTCAGTCACCAGACTTCAACAATACTCGAACAAATCCTTAGTCAGGTGAAGCAGGGGGATCATATTGTTATCATGAGTAATGGCGGTTTTGATAATATTCATCACAGATTAATTGAGGCGATTGAGAACAGCTAGATGAGCATCAATCAAAAGCATATTGTTCTTGCGTTTACGGGCGCCTCCGGTGCCTATTATGGATTGCGTTTACTAGAATGCCTGGTACAGGCAAATTGCCGGGTTGATATTATTTTTTCCAAGGCAGCATTGATGGTCTTTGCCATGGAAACGGATCTGGAATTGCCATCACGGCCATCTGAGCTGGCTCGCTACTTTATTGAAAGGTATCAGGCTGAATCTGATCAAATTAGGGTATTTGGTCGTGAAGACTGGATGGCGCCGGTTGCCAGCGGTTCCCACACCGCCAGGGCCATGGTGGTGTGTCCCTGTACCATGGGTACTCTCGCATCGATCGCCCATGGGATGAGTGATAATCTCATCGAACGGGCTGCTGATGTGATGATTAAGGAAGGTCGGCAATTGATTCTTGTTCCCCGGGAAACTCCTTTTTCGGCCATTCACCTTGAAAACATGCAAAAGCTCGCACAAATTGGCGTGGTTATGCTTGCCGCCAATCCCGGTTTTTACTACAAACCCGAGTCGGTAGCAGACCTGGTGGATTTTGTTGTTGCCAGGATATTAGATCAGCTCCAGCTCGAGCATAAGCTTGTCCCTCGCTGGGGTGAGAATCCGGAACAATCCGAGTCTTAACAAGTCACATTACTTGATCGATTTGCGATCAGGGTCTACAACTATTCTTACCTGTATAAAAAGGAACCAACTTAGACTGGTTCAACCATAAATAAAAAGCTGGATTTGAAATCGTAAAGATGTCGTTGAGCGTACCATTATTTCCATTGAATACGGTCCTGTTTCCTGGAGGCGTTTTACCGCTACGTATATTTGAGCCTCGCTATCTGGATATGGTGTCTGATTGTTTACGGCATAATACTGAAATTGGTGTGATCCAGATCCAGGATGGCAATGAAGTAGGGGAGGCTGCCCATACCTATCGAGTTGGAACACTCAGCATGATTTCTTACTGGAACCGTCGCAGTGATGGGCTGCTGGGAATAACCTTGCGCGGTGTCCGACGTTTCCAGATTCTTGATGCAGAGGTCAGACCTGACCAGCTTATTGTTGCCAATGTTGAAGTTCTAGCTAATTGTCCCAGTCTGGCCATACAACAAAAGTATCAGGGTATGGCTGGCCTGTTGAGAAAAATCATCAGCCAGCTTGAGCCACCCTATACTACCATGCCTGCCCATTACGACGACCTTGAATGGATCAGTGCTCGACTTGTTGAACTCCTGCCCATGCCGCTGGACTTCAAACAGGAGTTACTCGAACACGATAATATCTTTTTGAGGATTGAAAGGCTGGTAGCGCTAATTCAACAACCTGAAGTGGGTTAAAGGGAAGCAAAAACCTTCTCTGCAACAGCAAGCGTCTGCTCAATATCTTCATCAGTGTGTGCACTGGAGACAAAGCCAGCCTCATAAGCCGAAGGCGCCATATAGACACTATTATCCAGCATGCCATGATAAAAGTGCTTAAAACGCTCGATATTACAGTCGCTGACCTGGGCAAAGTTGGTAATGGTTTCTTCCTCACTAAAGAAGATACCGAACATCCCACCAATGGTATTGGTAGTCAGTGGAATACCGGCATTTTTCGCTTTTGTTTTGAAGCCAAGAGTAAGTTGTTGCGTTTTCTTCGTGAGCTCATCGTAGAAATTTGGGGCACTGATCAGTTCAAGGGTTTTCAGCCCCGCCGCCATGGCCACAGGATTCCCAGACAGGGTACCAGCCTGGTATACTGGGCCGGTGGGAGCGATTTTTTGCATGATTTCCAGTTTGCCACCAAAGGCACCGACCGGCATGCCACCGCCGATGACCTTACCCAGCGTGGTCAGGTCAGGTGTGACATTGAAGTGCTGTTGGGCGCCGCCCAGGGCGACACGAAACCCCGTCATGACTTCATCAAAGATCAAAACGCTACCATGTTGGTCACAAACTTCGCGTAAACTTTCCAGAAAACCTGGTACGGGTGGAACACAGTTCATGTTACCGGCAACGGGTTCAACAATTATACAGGCGATCTCATCACCCATATTGCTGAAAGTTTCACGCACCATTTCGGCATCGTTATATTGCAGGGTGAGTGTATGCTTGGCCAGGTCTTCAGGGACTCCCGGCGAGGTGGGAACACCCAGTGTTAAGGCGCCGGACCCGGCTTTCACCAGCAGTGAATCAGCATGGCCATGGTAACAGCCTTCGAACTTGATGATTTTGTCACGACCAGTATGGCCGCGAGCAAGGCGAATAGCGCTCATCGTGGCTTCAGTGCCCGAACTAACCATTCGTACCTGGTCCATGGAGGGGACAATCTTGCAGACTTTTTCTGCCATCCTCACTTCCAGTTCCGTCGGTGCACCAAAGCTTAATCCGTTATGCATGACTTCCGTGACAGCCTGGATAACTTCGGGGTGTACGTGGCCGACGATCAATGGTCCCCATGAGGCAACATAATCGATGTAACGATTAGCATCTTCGTCAAACATATATGCGCCCTGTCCGCGCTTGAAGAAGATGGGGTCTCCGCCAACACCTTTGAATGCGCGAACTGGTGAATTTACACCACCCGGAATTTTGATTTTTGCCTGCTTAAATAATTCTTCTGAACGACTCATTCCTGTACCTGTGTTTCCACCGTGAAATATTGAGAAATTTACTAATTCACAATCATAAACCATCTGCTTATCTCATTGCGACCGCAACGATATACATAATTGCCAGAATGGTCAAAATAAAATATGTTGTTTAAATAATCATGTTTTGAATAATCGGGAGAAATCGCCTGCAGCCTGAGAGACCTTCCATGCACCAAATACGGCGTTGCAGACGGCTAACATATCTGCACCATTTTGAATAAGCTCTGGTGCATTTTCAACTGTGATACCCCCAATCGCACATACTGGAATAGTGAGTTCCTGTTTAGCCTGTCTTAAGATCTCTAGTGACGCCAGGGGGGCTGATGGTTTCGAGAAAGAAGGAAAAAAACTACCAAAAGCAACATAGTCGGCGCCGCCTTGTGCTGCCTTTTTTGCTAGCTCTATATTATCGTGACAGGTAATACCAATAATTTTTTGTTCACCTAAACGTGCTCTTGCTTCAGCGACGCTCATGTCATCCTGCCCCAGATGCACGCCATGCGCGTCTACTTCGATGGCGATATCTACATCATCGTTAATTATTAAGATTGCGCTTAGTTTGTTACATAATTCCGCGAGGAGGTTGGCTTCATAACGACGCACTGCAAGCGGAGATTGTTTATTGCGGTACTGAATGATACGGGCTCCTCCGGCGATCGCCAGGGCAACAAGTTTATCAACGGACATGGAACGCTCCAGACACATAGGGCGATCCGTAATCACATAGAGGCCTTTAAGAAGTTCAGTTTTCGTCTTCATCGCGTGCCCAGAAAAAACGATTCGGTATCCATTGTCCCTGTCCTAATGGATAAGCAGACGCCAGTGACTGCCAGGTATAATTTTGGGCCTCGTTAATTGCGCTAAAGGGTTCAAGTCCATGCGCCAGCAAACCTGCAATACTTGCTGCAAGTGTACAGCCTGAACCATGGTATTCATGTTCGAGTCGTTGCCAGTGGAATGTCTCCATCACTCGGTGATTATTATAAAGTCTATTAACTACATCTTTATCCTGTTCGTGAGCACCGGTAATAAGAACATATTCGCAACCGTCATCCTGTAAAGCACTGGCGCACGCATTCAAGGTGTCGGCGGCTGGGGCAAGTTTGCGTGCTTCGATGCTGTTTGGGGTTAGAATAGTGGTTAACGGTAGAATCAGGCTGCGAATGACGTCGATATTCTCGTCATCTGTCAGTTTGTTACCGCCTCCTGCGGCTAATACCGGATCAAATACCACAGGCAGCTCGGGGTAGTCGTTCAGAATGGTATGCACGGCCTCAATAATTTTTACATCGCCGAGCATTCCCAGCTTGAAGGCAGCAACCTTCATGTCATCGAGTATCGCACGCGCCTGTTCAACCAGCAGAATTGGATCACTGCTCTCGAAACGCAGCACGTCACTGGTATTTTGTACGGTGTGTGCAGTAATAACTGGAGCAGGGTGGGCACCCATACTGTTGATGGCCTCGATATCGGCCTGGATACCGGCCCCTCCGGTGG
>JASFLL010000209.1:0-4293 GCA_050118115.1 Thioalkalispiraceae bacterium | reverse complement strand
ACGGGGATAAAAAATCCACGTGCTACTCATCTCTATCACGATGAACCTGCAACACAACAAACTACTGCAACCCCAGGCGATCGTAAATTCCATATTGTAAGTAAAGGTGAAACCTTATACTCAATAGCCTGGCAGTATGGCCAGGATGTGCGCGATGTGGCCCAGTGGAATCATATCCGCGCGCCGTATACCATCTATCCGAATCAGAAAATCCGACTAAAGCCACCGAAACTTGATAAACCAGTAAAAAGAAATCCAGTAATTGCTTCAAATTCGAGGAAAAACCCGCCTGTAAAACCCGTCATTAAGACTAAAAATTCCTTAAAAATCAGTTGGCAGTGGCCGACAAAAGGTAAGATAATCGGCACTTATTCTGCGCGCGACAGTGGCAAAAAGGGATTAGACATTGCCGGGAAAATCGGGCAACGTGTATATGCTGCTGCGGGAGGACAGATCGTATATAGTGGAAGTGGATTACGAGGCTATGGAAAGCTTATTATCATCAAACACAACGATACCTATTTTAGTGCCTATGCACACAATCGTCGTTTGTTTGTAAAAGAAGAGCAACAAGTTAAAAAAGGCCAACACATTGCGGATATGGGAAGCAGTGAGGCGGATCGAGCCATGCTGCATTTTGAAGTTCGTCGTAATGGCAAACCGGTCGATCCTCTCCGGTATTTGCCAAAACGACGTTAACCCAGTTAGGTGGATTGGAGTATGAGGGAACCAGGCAAGAGTGCGAAGTCAAAAGTTGACGAAGAAGAAATTGAAGAGATAGAAGAAGAGCTTACTCTTGACGATGAGGTTGAGAGCGAAGCTGATGCAACTGAAACCCCGGATGAAAAAGAAAGTTTCAAACCAGGGGCTATCCCCGATGGACAGCTGGATGCAACACGTCTTTATCTGGGTGAAATCGGTTTCTCGCCGTTACTGACCGCTGAAGAAGAAGTTCACTATTCGCGACTAGCTCAAAAGGGAGATGAGTCTGGTCGAAAAAAAATGATCGAAAGCAACCTGCGCCTGGTTGTGAAAATTGCGAGACGCTATCTGAATCGTGGTTTGGCCTTACTTGATCTTATCGAAGAAGGGAACCTTGGCCTGATTCGCGCAGTCGAAAAATTTGATCCTGAGCGAGGCTTTCGATTTTCCACCTACGCCACATGGTGGATACGTCAAACGATTGAACGCGCTATCATGAATCAGACTCGTACTATTCGTTTGCCTATCCATGTTGTAAAAGAAATCAATATTTATCTACGTGCTGCCCGACATCTGGCGCAAACACTCGATCATGAACCCAGTCCCGAAGAAATTGCTGAGATGCTCGATAAGCCCATTTCAGATGTCAAACGCATGCTGGGCCTGAATGAGCGTATTGCGTCCGTCGACAGTCCACTTGGTCGCGATGCGGATAATTCATTACTGGACGCAATCCCTGACGAGAACAATACTGATCCCATTTTGTTGCTCCAGGATGACGATGTACGTGGCAACATTGAACAGTGGCTCGCGCAGCTTACCGGCAAACAACGTGAGGTCGTGGAAAGGCGTTTTGGCTTGAATGGCCATGATGTATCAACACTTGAGGAAGTTGGAAATACCATCGGTGTAACCCGTGAACGGGTACGTCAAATTCAGATCGAAGCACTCCGTAAGTTACGCGAGATCCTGGAAAAAGAAGGTTTTTCTGGTGATGCCTTGCTCAGGTGAGCAGTTGTCGAAGAACTAAATAGTTGCTTATTCCTATATAATTATCATTGCGGCGGCAACTTTTCTGCGTTCCGAGGCCAGTACATTATAGGTGCGACAGGCGGCGGACGTATTCATTACTTCTATCCCAATGTTTGCCTGATAACAGGGCTGTAAAAGTTCAGCACTCGGAAATGTCAGTGTTGCGCCGGTGCCTAACAGAATAACCTCCGGCTCTGTTTCCATAAGGCGTAGAATATCCTTGCTCGTCAGGCTGGGGGGAGTTTCCAGCCAGTCTTCAATAAGAATTTCCGGTGTGATGATAAGGCTGCCTGTTATCACTTTGAGTGGCTGCGTATCCTGAGAAGGTTGGCCAGCTTCTGACCTGCCAGCGCGATTTTGACGAATTATCACCTGACCTTCTTCATAGCTGTGTATGATATTTGCTGAATATGTCTCAAGACTTAATTTCACGGTTTATCTGCCCATTTGGCTGATTGACAGCCGAGTAAGGTTATCTGTAATGTTAGCATCTTTCGCTAAGGCGCTGAATTCGCGACATTAAACAGGTTAGAATCCATTGATTGACGATTTCCCGAGGATAAAACGTCTTCCACCCTATGTTTTCAACATTGTAAACGAGTTGAAAGCGGCTGCGCGTGCGCGAGGAGAAGATATTATCGATTTTGGTATGGGCAATCCGGATCAGCCCACCCCTAAGCATATTGTTGATAAGCTGATTGAGGTGTCTCAGCGTTCTGATACCCATCGTTATTCGCTTTCCAGAGGCATACCGCGCTTACGCAGGGCAATTTGCCGTTGGTATGCGGATAAATATCAGGTTGATTTAGATCCTGACACCGAGGCAATTGTTACTATCGGTTCAAAAGAAGGGCTGGCACACCTGGCATTGGCAACAGTCGGACCGGGTGATGCTGTTCTGGTTCCCAATCCTGCTTATCCCATCCATCCTTATGGATTTATTATTGCTGGAGCGGACATTCGTCATGTGCCGTTGACGCCTGGGATCGATTTTTTCGAGGAACTGGAGAAGGCGATTAAAGACTCATGGCCAAAGCCCAAAATGCTGGTATTGAATTTCCCGGGTAACCCGACAACCCAGTGTGTTGAACTGGAGTTTTTTGAAAAAGTTATCGAGATTGCCCGTGAGCATGGGATCTGGGTGGTACACGATCTGGCCTATGCTGAAATTGTTTTTGATGGCTATAAGGCGCCATCAATCATGCAGGTACCGGGAGCCAAAGAAGTGGCGGTTGAGTTTTACAGTATGTCCAAGACTTACAATATGCCGGGCTGGCGCGTCGGCTTTATGGTCGGGAATACCTCACTGGTGGCCGCGCTGACACGCATGAAGTCCTACCTGGATTATGGAATGTTTACTCCAATTCAGGTCGCTGCGATTGCCGCGTTGGAAGGTCCACAGGACTGCGTGGCTGAAATTGTTGAGCGTTATCGGGTTCGTCGTGATGTTTTATGTGAGGGACTGAATTCAATTGGCTGGCAAGTGGAAAAACCAAAGGGCACGATGTTTGTCTGGGCGCCAATACCCGAAAAGTTTCGTGAAATGGGGTCGTTGGAGTTTTCCAAACTATTACTAAAAGAAGCAAAAGTGGCAGTCTCTCCAGGCATAGGTTTTGGTGATTATGGCGATGATTTTGTCCGGTTTGGCCTGATTGAAAATGAACACCGGACCCGCCAGGCTGTACGCGGCATTCGCGATATGTTTAAACGTTTAGAAAAAGAGTAAAGCAAAGTGGAACCTGTTCAAGTTGGATTATTAGGATTAGGTACCGTCGGTGGCGGTACAGTGAATGTTTTAAAACGCAATGCCGAGGAAATTGCGCGGCGTGCTGGTCGTGGTATTGAGATTACCCATGCAGCCGCCAGAGATATCAATAAAAAGAGAATCTGTGATACAGACGGCATTCAACTGACTGTTGATCCCTTTGAAGTAGTAAGTAACCCTTATATCGATATTGTTGTCGAATTAATCGGCGGCGATTCACTGGCGCTGGATTTAGTTATGCAGGCGATTGATAACGGTAAACACGTAGTCACAGCCAATAAGGCATTAATCGCCAAACATGGTAATCAGATATTTGCGGCCGCTCAACAAAAAGGGGTGATGGTTGCATTCGAAGCTGCAGTCGCAGGTGGTATACCGATTATCAAAGCAATTCGGGAAGGTTTAGCGGGTAATCAAATTCAATGGCTGGCCGGTATCATTAACGGTACGAGTAATTTTATTCTGACTGAGATGCGTGATAAGGGCCGGGATTTTGATGAGATATTAAAAGAAGCACAACAGTTGGGTTATGCCGAGGCGGATCCTACTTTTGATGTTGAGGGAATTGATGCGGCACATAAGTTAACAATCCTTACCTCGATTGCTTTCGGAATCCCATTGCAATTTGATAAAGCCTACACCGAGGGCATTGCGAATATTACTCGTGAAGATGTTGCCTACGCTGAAGAATTGGGCTATCGCATCAAACACCTGGGTATAACCAGGAAAACTGACAAAGGTATCGAGTTACGGGTACATCCGACCTTGATTCCAGAACGGCGTTTGATCGCCAA
>JASFLL010000208.1:0-4306 GCA_050118115.1 Thioalkalispiraceae bacterium | reverse complement strand
TCCAGTTGTTCGCCACCCGTTTCCGGAGCGGCGAGCAGACCCATAAATAAAGTGGAGTTGTCTAACGGCCGGTTAATCTGATCTGCCTGATAAAGCGCGACTGCAGCGGATTCCAGGAGCTGCGCCATTTCGCGTGTATCAGCTGCGGTGGACAATTCCTCAAGAAATTTCTGTCCCTGGGATATACTAGTCTCTTCTATGTCAGGTGCTTTGTTTATGGTTGCATCATCAGGTCGTTGGGTACCCGGTTCAGGACTATTCACTGCCTGCTGTTTGATATCGACTGCTTCGCGAAACGGCGCATTCATTTCTATCTCGGGTGCTTTCTGGAAAGACCCCACGTCACCGGAGGCGATCTTCTTTTTCACTCCAGCTTTTGAAACCTTCTGCGTTTTGGAAACTTCAGGCGTGACTGTAAATTTAATGATCAGGGGCTCTTTCTCACTGGTGCCTTTGACCCCGATACGCTTTTGCTTTGGTTTGTAATCTTTAGGTTCACCCAGATCAAAAACATGCATGCCAGGTTCCATGCGCAGGAGTTCACCGGTTGATCCTGCGAACTCTTTATCGACATAAACACGCCTGTCCTCGTTAGCCTGAACTACCACGAATTGATATTCGATTGGCGCCGACATTGTCCTCTCCTGCTATGTAGCGAAAATGATCCTGGAATTGGGCTGAAGGTGATCGTTGCACGCTGCCCTTATAAGAAGTCTAGAACAGAAATTCGGTTAGCTCATTGGTCAGGCAGGTTTAGACAGAGATTTTAAAGAAACCTGTAAGTCTTCCCTGTCAGATAAATACATCTATTTTTAAACCGGTTACTGTGCACGGCATAAGAGTCGTCACTCAGGGTTCAAAAGCACCCATGGACCAGGGATTACCGGAAGCCGGTCTGGTCACGCCATCGTAATCGGTCGTGAATGACCAGCCCTGATCGATACCGTTTAAGCCACCGGTCGTCACGGCTGTTGGTGAACTTGCACTTAAGTGCCAGTCATCACTGGCTACAAACATTGGATCGACGGAGACATTGTTGGAGCCGGCGGGCGATAATGCCGTACCGGTACCATTCGCATTGACAGTCAGGTTACCGCTGCCGTCAAGCCCAAGGTAATCGGTGGCCAGGTAGCGATACAGGACAGAACACAGGAGGTCGTTGTTGTGCGGAGGCCAGACATAATCGGTCTCGATACATCGACCATTTATACCTGCTGCCAGGATAATGTTGTTCTCGATATCGAACTGGCCTGTCAGTGTCGAGTAACTAAATTGAAGGCCCGCTGCCCGGGTACTCCCGCTGCCACCATCGATCGTATTGTTACGTACGCTCACACTGGATTCGACGTTCAGCACGCCAATCGATGTTGACCCCTGGCCCGCAGAAATCAGGTTATTGGTGATCACATGCGTACCACGGGTGGCGACAATGCCGGTTGAGGTTGTCCCCGTTCCGCCGTCGATGGTGTTAGCACTAATCTGCGATGTGGCACTCTGGGCATAGACAGCCGATGAACTGGTACCACTGCCGCCGTTGAGGGTATTGTGCCGGATCAGCGGGTCGGCGCCGTTGTCAAAATAAATGGCATGGGATGCATCACTGCCACTTCCGCCAATGATCGTATTGTTCTGTACGATGGGCGCGGAACCGTCGCGCAAACGTAAACCTGCCGTCAGGTTTGAACCGGCTTCATTGCTTCCCTGGATCGTAAATCCGTCCAGCAGGGTCGCATTGGTGATGCCGGCATTGCCGAGTACCGCGTAGTTGGGGTTGGGATAAGTTGTCGTGAACGAACTGATATCGAGAATAATGCTGCCCCCGGCAGTGCGACTCGTAAAGCCCGCACTATAGCCACCGTAGAGCGAGACCCCTTCCTTGAGCACAACCCGCGGGGTGGTGATGATCGAAACCGAATAGGTCCCGCTTTCCACCAGCACCGTGGCAGGGTCGCTGGCTGCCGTGATGGCCGCCATGATGGTTCGTTTCGCTGTAGTGGGTGACAGGCCATCGTCCGAATCATCAATAGCCGAAGCACTGACATAATAGAGGGTACCGCGATAAATATCATAGGACAGATCGACCGTGCTCATCCGACCACTCAGGTCATGGGCCTGGATGCTCAGGCTGCGGCCCGTGGACACGGACCAGCTGCTGGTGGGGGTAATCGTGAGTGTGTCATTTAACAGGTTGGTCGAGCTCCAGGCCGGGGTGCTTTCACTGGCCATGTCACCACTGAGCGTCCAGTTGCCTGCCGCGGTGTCCATGCTGTCACTGTAAATTAACTTGATCACCGTGCCGGGCGGGATCAGGTGCGAATCGGAAACCAGCGGTGCATTGGTGACGACGGCCACCGTCAGTTGCGGGTTATTGCCCCCGCCGCAGGCACCGAGTTGCAACAGCGCTAATAATAACAGCAGGGCGTACGATACGTTTCGGGCTGGAGACATGACATGCTCCCATCAGGTTGGGTGTGTCGCTCTCAACAGTATAACACCAGTTTTTTTGCAGAAAAAATTAATTGACCTGGACTCTATTTGCATGGGTGATGACGGGTTTGCTGCTGAATCAAGCGATGACGGCGGTGTCAAATCACAGCGGACGCTTATACTATAAATATAAACGATAAAGAGATGACTGGTCCTGAAAAGCGTGCCCTATCAATTTGACCTGTACCAGGCGCTGCAGAAAATCCCCACCCCGATCTGGTTTGGGGTACTGATCGGCCTCTGCTTTTTCCTGTCACTGGGCGGGGTGTCCCTGTTTGATGAAGATGAAGGCGCGTTTGCCGCAGGCAGTTTTGAAATGCTGCAGCGGCATGAGTTCATCACCCCTTATTTACATAGCCAGGCCTACTTTGCCAAACCCATCCTGACCTTCTGGTTGCAGATGATCAGTGCCAGTGTGTTCGGGATTAACGAATGGGGCTTTCGGCTGCCGTCCGCGCTTGCGAGCGCCTTTTTGATGGGCGCGATTTATCGTTTTACGCTGCGCCACTTCAACCGCGAGACGGCCATGGCGGCGGTGTTGTTCGCGGCCGGTTCAATGATGGTGGTGGTGATTGGCCGCGCCGCCATTGCCGATGCCCTGCTCAACCTTTTTGTTGCCCTGAGCCTGTTTGCCATTTTTGATTACACGCGCCGGCCGCAGCCGGCGACGCTGCGCTGGGTCTTTGTCTGGATGGGACTCGGCGTGCTGGCCAAGGGTCCGGTGGCCATCGTGTTCCCCGTTGCCGTCAGCTTTGCCTTTTATGCCATGGATACAACCGGGCAGCGTGATCTGAAAACCTGGTTCAAACTGGCCTTCCGACCGTTGCCCTGGTTGCTGTTGCTGACCATTGTCCTGCCCTGGTATGTGCTCGAATACCTCGACCAGGGCCAGGCGTTTATCGATGGTTTTTTTCTAAAGCACAACATCCATCGCTTCAGTGCCACCATGGAGGGACATGGCGGCCATCTCTTTTATTATCTGCCCGTGCTGTTATTGATGTTTATGCCTTACACCGGCATGCTCGCGGTGTTGTTGACCAGGCTACGTAACATGCTGCATGAACCGCTGGACCGCTTCCTGTGGCTGTGGTTTTTATGCGTGCTGCTGTTTTTTTCCGTCTCCCAGACCCAGTTACCCCATTATCTTTTGTCCGGCGCGCCGCCACTGTTTATCCTGATGGCCAGATACCGGCGCGCGCTGCGCTCCGGCCTGCTGGCCTATTTACCGGCCATCGCCTTTTTCGCTTTGCTGCTGTTCCTGCCGGATCTTCTCAAGCAGCTTGCCGCCCAGAGTACTGACCTCTACATCACGGCCGTGGCGGCGCGCATCGATACCGCCATGGGCACGGGGTATTATTTCTGGGTTGGTCTGTGCCTGGTGTTTGCCGTGCTGCTGATGCTGTTGGCAAAACGTCGCCTGCTGCCCTGCCAGGGTCTGCATCTGCTGGCCATCGCGCAGATTTTTATGTTGCTGTATGCCCTGTTACCGGCCGCGGATGAATTGCAGCAGCAGCCGGTGCGCCAGGCCGCGCGCAAGGCCCGCAGCCTGGATGCCACGGTGGTGCTGTGGCAAATCCGCATGCCCAGTTTTGCGATCTACCGGGGGGCGGTCACGCCGGAGCGGGCACCCCGGCCCGGCGAGGTGGTGTTCACCCGTATCGATAAGCTCGCGCAGTTAAACAACTATGAGCTGCTGTTCAACGAGGGCGGCATCGTCCTGGCGAAGATAAAGCCTTAAGGCGGCCCGCCGAGGGGGTATTGCAAAGCCATCTCCCATCCATTAACTTGGTCACTCGACCGCCGGGGGTGCCATACTATT
>JASFLL010000207.1:0-4312 GCA_050118115.1 Thioalkalispiraceae bacterium | reverse complement strand
TCGTTAACTGGTTTTCCATCGATGAGGAGCTGGTGTTTACTCCGAATTTAACCATTGTACTGGATTTTGATAAACCCGTTGAGATTCGTAGTGATGCAAATAGTACCTGGCAAACGGTTCAACGTTATGACTGGCCAGTCTATGCCGACCGTGATGCCAGTCTGCAACTGCGGATGCCAGCTGGAGGCGTGAATATTACCCCAACGTACTCGTTACGGAATAATAAATTCAGCAACAATATGTATTGGCAATATACTACAGGGACACAGGCCACTTATTTCCAGGCAAAGCTGGAAGGCTTTTTATCGACGGTAGGTGACATAACCGGATTACCTTCTAATTTTGCTATATCCCAATCAACAATTGCCTCGGGTCCTGTTCAGATGGGCGATACTGGTAGCACCTATTATACATTCGATCATTTCATAGATAAGACAGGTAACGTTATTCGGATCGCAGAGTCCAATATAGATAATACAGGTGGAAGTACTAGCGGCGGAAATAATGGAAATAGTAATGCTGGGAATAGTAGTGGTACTGGGGGAGGTGGCTGTAGTTACAACCCATCAGGACATTTTGATCCACTACTCCCGATCATGATTCTGCTAGCAATGTTCTATCTCTGGCGACGGCGAAGAATGTAAGCGACGAGAGACATAACCTAAGGGCAGCAAATGAAGCTGCCCTTTATATATAGTATAAGCTCGATACAGCGAACTTGTTCTGATACTGCCAGTATTTTCCCGGGAGTCTTACCTCTCGAATTAGTTAATAGAGGGAGTGCCTGGGCTGTTTTGGAGGATTCTTCAATATGCTACGCGGGGGATTACATTTCCGGTGAGCATAGAGGGACGCTTGCGGATAATAAAAGTAGCGAACGCTGGGTGCCAACGGGTGAGTAACCGAAGTTTCTAGAACCTGTCTCGCCAGTTAGTGCGATTTACCCTGCACCTGATATAGTGGCGGCAGGTTTTCCTGTTCGGTTTTTTTGCTCGCAGTATTCTGTTTTTCGAAGGTTACGAGTTCTGCGTAAAAGTCAGCGGGTTGCCACGCCGGGGCCTTGGCGTCATACAGGTTCTTGTTCAAGTTAAGAATGTGTGTCTGTAATTGCGGAGTGACCCACTCGGTAATTTGCCCGATACTGGTTATCTTTTTTTCAGGCCAGTATGCGCTGGCCCAGTCTAACAGAGCCTGTTTTGCGGCCTGTTTGTTTGCATTATCACAAGCCAGTTTCAACTGGTTGCGAGCCTGTTTCAGTGATACAGAGCTTTCCTCGGTCATTTCATTATGTTGTGTTTTGTTCGAACGAGCGCGTACATACCAGGTCACCAGTGTTGCTATCCAGCCCAGGGCCAGGAACCCGCTGATCATGATCCAGATGGCAGAAGTCTGTGAATGAACTGGTATGGATGTTTTTGTTGCTGTCTTTGTCTCAGCCTCTGTATTCGATATTGACTGATCGCTGGACGGATTATTGGTTACTGCCGGTTGCGATTGTGTTGGCGCAGCCTGTGCTGATGCACCTGCGACGACGCGGATGGTTCTGGCTGGTATCGTCGCCACTTCTCTTTTGTTGATTTCGGTATTCCACCAGGGGATTTTGATTTCAGGCAACTGGTAATTTCCGGCGTGCGTAGGAATCAATGCAATTTTTTCCGTGTTGGAGCCGGTGATACCTGAAGCTTCCTGATGATCTTTCCGCACTGGTTGATCGGGATATTGCTTCAGTCCTTCAATTTCCGGTTGCTTTATCTGGGGTAACTGGGAAGACGTTAAGCCCTGCGCTTTGATTGTAATTGTACGCGTAACCGGGTCCCCGACTTTGAATTCTCTGTTATCAGGCCATTCGTCACTGAGATACAGTTGTGCTGCCGGCAGCCATTGACCCTGTTTGAAACTATCCGGTATCGGCTGGATATTCAGCTTGATTTTTTTGCTAAACAGACGTTCAGTGCGGCCGGTGGAAAATGGCATCGGATCAAAATTAAAGAAAGACTGTTGTTGATCTGCAATCTGACCAGTAAATTCAATTGGCTCGATAGTTAATTGACCACTTTGCTGTGGAAAGATAGCGTAGCGACGT
Source organism: Thioalkalispiraceae bacterium (assembly GCA_050118115.1). Lineage (GTDB taxonomy): Bacteria > Pseudomonadota > Gammaproteobacteria > UBA6429 > Thiohalophilaceae > SZUA-24. The sequence goes on along the minus strand of JASFLL010000207.1, from coordinate 2,229 downwards.
TCAGTTACAACCAGGCGACGATTATTGCGTGTGGTTTGATATGTTTTATCGTCACCAAGTTTAATGACGACGGCATCGGCATCGCTTAATTTTGGTTCGCTCAGGCTGGCATTACTGATACCAACCGCGCGGTACAAACGGATCGTATAGATGAGCTGTGCCTGCACATACCCGGTATTAGAGGAGACTTCTGTCTCCATAAATAGATCAGAGTTTTGTTTCGATGAAGGAGCAGAAGCAGGCAGGACAGTAATCGTTATAGGCTTGCTATGATCCTGACCGAAGGAAATGGCCGGGATGATAAAGTTGCCTGTTTTCCTGGGCATCAACACCAGTTTCCAGCTCGTGGTATGCGATACACTACCATTGATGATCGACATGTTGCTGCTTTTAGCCTGGTTAACGATGTCAAAATATACATCTATTGGCGAAAAGTCCGGTTGATCATCGACTGAGCCATTCGCCTCAAATGTCAGAGTAAAAGATTCATTCACTCGTATGTCTGATCGATCCGTGAATACATCGATGTTTGTAGCAAATGCACAGGGTAGCCAGATAAACTGCAAAATCAGAATAAAATATAAACTCAAGCGTTTTACCATTGTGCCTGTCCTTGATTATCATCTTGCTGGTGTTGTTGCGATAGATACTGGAATTTACGTCTTAACAGACCACCTGGATCATCCGGGATTCGACGTAACCACTGTTCATTCGCCTGTTGTTGTTCTTTTTGCTCTTCGCTCAAGTTGGCTCGCTGGTCCTGGGCTCCTGGTGGGCGTTGTATATCCTGCTGGGCCTTTTTTCTCGGTTCAGGTTGCCTGGTTGCTTTTTGTTCCGCCTGGTCCTGTGCCGGTGTATTCTGATCCTTGCCATGCTTATTTTTCTGCATAGCATTTTTTTGATCTTTATTGTTGTTGCCTGACTTGTTTTTCTCGTTATTGGCTTGTGATGGTTGTTTTTGATGGTGGTTTTTCGGTTGATTGTTGTCTGAACCCGATTGGTCCTGTTTATTATTCTTTCGAGATGAATTTGTGTCAGTTTTGTTTTGGGACTGTTTCTTGTCCTGGGGGCTATTCTGCTTTTGCTGCATATTTTTTAATAAATCACGATTGTACTTCGCGTCAACATGATCTTTGTCCTGTTTGAGAACCTGGTCGTAAGTTTTGATTGCCTGCTCGATATTGCCCAATTTGGCCAGTGTATTGGCCTTGTTGTACAGGGTCTCAGTATCAGGATGGTCCAGCTTGTTATAGATCTCGAGTGCGTGTTGGTAATCACCAGCCTTGTATAAGGCCGCTGCTTTCCATTTTGGATCACTAAACTGACGTGCAGCTTCGTCAGCCTTGTTTTGCTTCAATAATTCAGCAGCCTGCTGGTTGTTGTTTTTCCACAAGCCGGATAATTCGAATGCCTGGGCATGATTGGATGTTATTGGCAGGAGAAAAGTCAGAAATACTACGGCCAGTATTCCTTTGCGAAAAGCATAAGCGGCAAACGGTAATAGTACCAGTAATAAATACGGTCCGGCTTCATACCAGGTGTCAGTATTCAGGCTGGTCTTCTTTGATTTGTCGGTTAGTTTCAGTTGTTTAACGGGGGCAAGCAGCTGATCAATATCGCGGTCATCCGGTGTCAATTGCCGGATCTGTCCATGACCATAGGTGGCAAGTTGAGAAAGCAAATGAATATTCAGTGAAGGGATTACGATCGACCCGGACTGGTCCTTCAGAAAACCACCATTGTGAGCGGGGATCGGCGAGCCTTCCTTAGTACCAATTGCCAGTACTGAAATCCGGTAGCCGTTTGCGGCCATTTTTCTGGCTGTAGCCAGTGACTCTGTATTGATACCATCTGTAATGATCAGAATATCTCCATTTAATTGTGAAGCCTGTTTCAATAGTTTCTGGGCCAGTACGAGAGCACTATTACTGTTGCTGCCCTGAATTGGCATGATGTCGGTGGTCAGGCTTTCGACCTGGGAGGCAATAGTTTCTGTATCATCGGTTAGCGGTGTGATGCTGAATGCTTCCCCGGCAAATACGATCAACGCAGTCTGCCCCTCGCGACGTTTTTTAAGGATATCCAGTAGTTTATGTTTGGCGCGTGTCAGGCGACTTGGTTTGATATCAGTGGCATCCATTGATGCGGATAGATCAAGGATCAGGACCAGCGCAGATTGATTCTTAAAAACGGGTATGGGACGTTGTTCCCAGGTTGGTCCGGCTAATG
>JASFLL010000206.1:0-4316 GCA_050118115.1 Thioalkalispiraceae bacterium | reverse complement strand
GATCTGGGTGATCTGCATGACAAGGAAGATAAGAAGAAAGAAGAGGAAGCGAGTAAAGATTACCAGGAGCTGTTAAGCAAAATGAAAGATATCCTTGGTGACAAGGTGAAAGAGGTGAGAGTCTCGAGTCGCCTTACCGATTCACCATCCTGCCTGGTTGTCGAGGAGCACGATATGGCAGTTAGTATGCAAAAACTGCTGAAACAGGCGGGCCATACTCTTCCTGATATTCAACCCATCCTGGAGATTAATCCCGAACACATGCTGGTTAAACGCCTCAAGGAGCAGGCCGACGACCAGCACTTCAGTGACTGGACCCACATCCTGTTTGATCAGGCGATGTTAAGTGAAGGGGGGCAACTGGATGACCCGGCCAGTTTTGTGAAACGGATGAATGAGTTACTGGTTTCTGAAGGTTAAATTATTCATTAGGCTGGTGTGAAATAACAGGCGGCATAGGCCGCCTGTTTTATTTGTGTAAGAATGTTCGCAAGTTAACCTGGAAACCTCGTGATGGAGTGGATTCTTTTCCCCTTTTTAGCCTTGCTGCTCTGGTTGTGGTGGGGTGGGCTTGCCGCAAAAGAAGTGGCCCATATGGAGTGCAAGCGCCTGTGTAGTAATGCAGATGTATTATTCCTGGACGATTCGGTCGCCCTGATCCGGCTACGATTATGCCGCCATCGCACTGGACGTATTGGCCTGTACCGTCGCTTTGCCTTTGAGTTCAGTACCGATGGGGAACTGCGTTACAAAGGATATGTGGATATGCTGGGGGAAACGGTGATCCATACGCATATGGACCCCTATCGGATCTGATGAATGCATCACAAATGTACGCATTTCTTTTCCTTAATTTGTTAACAATTGTCAAAAATGTAGCTGATCAGGCCTGTTATCCCAGATAGGCGGTCGGAATTGGTAGATATCCGGCTTACCCGTATAATTATCTAACGAAAACAAAAGGTTATAATGCTCGCGTGTTTATATAACTCGCAGTATACTTACCAGTAATTATTAAAAGGAAACATCATTGATGTGGGATACGACTTCACAAGAAAGCCAGTCGAGCGTGAGTATGCTCAGTGATCGCAGGCAGCGCCGGCGTATTCCGTTTCAGCGTCCCATCAGGGTTACAACCTCACAGGGGGAAAAGACATCATTGATGTGTCTCGATTTCTCGATGGAAGGCATTGGCTTTCTGTCCAGCGAACCGCGGGATATCGGTGACATCCTGCGCGTTTCCATGAATATTGGTAATAATGGTCGTACGCATATACTCGATGCGATTGGTGAAGTTGTCCACCGTCGTTATCAGAATCAGAAATTCTATGTGGGGATGCGTTTTTACAGAAGTAATTGATGATTTCAGGTTTAATTGACGCTTTCTCTTTCTCCAAGAAGAGACCACCTTAAAGCCGCCGTAAAGGCGGCTTTTTTTTGGTGAGCAGAGTTTTTACTAGGCGATGAAATTTGCAGCGATGATAAGTGCGATCATGACACCCAGTAGCACCAGAATGGTATAGCCCACTCTCATACCCATTTGTTTGTCGATTTCTTTATCTTCAGCGTGCATATTGTCCTCCTGTCCATGCAGCAATTACCTGTTTGATACTCTACAACTGCTAAAAATTCACCATATTGATCTGGATCAATAATAACCCTGCTAACCACGCGGCTTTATATGTACCATAGAAATTCAGGATTAAGCCGCAGAGAGGGGCCAATACATACTTTTGAAAGGGAGTAATTCCTGATTAATTTAGTGGAATAAATGGATGGCTATAACCTTCAAGTTCACGTATTTTTTTGCCGACATAAACTAGGCCCATATTCTGGAAAACAGGCCTGAACGATACAAATAAATGGATGCAAACCTGATTAACCCTATTCTCACTACCATGGTGAATGTGCTGACGACCATGGCACAGATAAAACCAAGTATGGGTAAGCCAATATTGAAAGAAGGGGATGCCGCCCTGGGCGAGGTTACTGGCATGATGAAAATGCACAGCCCGCAACTAACCGGTTCTTTTTCAATTACTTTCACGGTTCCAGCTATTCTTGATATTGCAAACCGGATGCTGGGTGAAGAATTTACCGAGGTAAATGACATGGCCAGGGATGTGGCTGGCGAAGTCACAAATATGGTCGTGGGTGGGGCAAAAAATATCTACGTGGAGCAGGGTTACAATTTTGATATGTCCACCCCGAATATCATCTCTGGCAAAGACCATAAAGTTGAGCACGGCTGTAAAGGTAAAACCATCGTCCTGCCTTTTGAAGCCGAAGGACACCAATTTTTTGTCGAAATGTGCTTTGATGAAAAGCGCTAAGTCTGTTTATTCAAACTGACAGGATCCTGGGCCAGCCACTGCATTCAATCAGCAATGTCCGCGTCAATCTTCGGTTTTTTCTGTCTTCATTTTCCCGGCTCAAGGTCGCAGCTGCTCTTGAATTAAAGTAAATCGACACTTATATCTCAAATACATAGCAGCATGTCTTGCTACAATAGCACATCATCAGAACGGGGTTTACGCATGACAGTACAGGCAGAAATTGAGAAAAAGCTGGCAGACGGAATCAATGCCATGCATATGGAAGTTATCAACGAGAGTTCCAACCACAATGTGCCGCCCGGCTCTGAATCACATTTCAAGGTTGTACTGGTCTCAGACGATTTTGCCGATAAAAAATTATTACAAAGACATCAGTTGGTGAATCAAATCCTGGCAGAAGAACTTCAGGGCAAGATACATGCACTGGCGATTCATACCTATACAGAAAGCGAGTGGCAGGAGATCAGCGGTGGGGCACCGATGTCACCACCATGTCAGGGTGGTGATGGTACTTTTAAAAATGCATGAGAGAGTAAAGGCTGACCGATCTTGATACTTATTTGCCCATAGATTCTGCCTGGGTAAGCTTGTTAATCAAGCCGATTTTTTTTTCCAGTTCCGTACTATCTACGCAGTCAGCTTTCACCTCGTCGAATAGAGAGGTTGCCTGTTGCAGAATAATCGCAATGTGCTCAGGTTCAAACAGTTCCAGTGCATTCATCAGGTCGGGTTCATCCTGGCTGAGCAGGGTGGGGACAAGCTCTTCAGCGCTGACGATCTCGTCACCACGCATCAAGTCTGCTACCAATGGGGTCTCCAGTAGTTTGAAATAGACCTGGCGGGCCTGGGTTTCCTCAGTAAGTTTTTTCAGGGCATCGATATCACCTTCTGCGCCACGGCGCAGGCTGTTCATACAAAGTTCAATAAGTTTTACAAGGGCTTGCCGATGATCATCGAGGTCTCCGGCCAGACTGGTACTGGTTACGTAAAGGCGTTCCAGCTCTTCTTTGAGATCCAGTAACACATCACTTTCTACAGAATGGGCCAGTGACGCGGCTTTTTTTACTGTCGCCTGAAAGGAATCAAGGAATACCCTCAGGTCCTGCTGGTCTTTTTCCCGTAAGCGGGTTACTTCTTCGTTTAATAATTGTTGATCTGCGACAGGGAAAAGTGGATTCTTGTACTTACGCTGTGCGTGCCTCTCATAGGCACCGGGCTGTGAACTAAACTTCATAGTTGGCTTCTTAATATTAATGACCGGAATTTATCAGTTTTTTGTCATAAAACTGAGATAATTGAATTGTAATATTTTCTTCATAATTAGAGAAATACCCAGATGGACATGATCGACTTAACTCAACCCGAACTCTATATTAACCGCGAACTTGGCCTGGTTGAGTTCAATCGTCGTGTCCTAGAACTGGCAGAAGATGAAAATATTCCCCTGCTGGAACGGTTGCAATATCTGTGTATATCATCCACAAATCTGGATGAATTTTTCGAAATACGAGTCTCCGGGTTAAAACAAATGGTAGAGCTGGGCTCGGTGCAAACCGGGCCGGATAATCTCAAACCTGCCGAATTACTCAATATTATCAGTAATCGTGTCCATGAACTGGTCGATGATCAATATCGCGTACTCAATGACGTTATCCTGCCATTATTACAGACGGAAGGTGTCAGGGCGCTGAAGCGTGATCAATGGACGCCCGAGCAGGAAGAGTGGTTAAGTGAATTCTTTGAAGAAGAGCTAAGCCCGGTACTGAGTCCTCTCGGTCTGGATCCGGCGCATCCATTTCCGAGAATCCTGAACAAGAGTTTGAATTTTATTGTTTCGTTGACCGGTAAGGATGCCTTTGGGCGTAACAGTGGCCTGGCGATCGTGCAGGCCCCCCGTGCTTTGCCACGATTAATCCAGTTACCTCCTGAGCTTGAAAATACCGGTCCCTATGACTTTGTCTTTTTGTCCTCCGTAATCCA
>JASFLL010000205.1:0-4319 GCA_050118115.1 Thioalkalispiraceae bacterium | reverse complement strand
TACCCAGGTGGAAGCCCTGGGCAAAGTCGACTTTCAGCTCTGCCAATTCAGTCATTATGCTTTCTGATTCTACAAACTCAGCGATGGTCTGTTTGCCAAGCTCATGGGCAATATCATTAATCGCCCTCACCATCGCCTTGTGTAGTGTATTAGAATCAATCTCTTTGACAAACGAACCATCGATTTTTATGAAATCAACAGGGAGTTCTTTCAAGTAGGTAAATGATGAATAACCTGTACCAAAATCATCGAGTGCCGTTTTACAGCCAATAGACTGTAATTCCTGAAGTATTAATGAGGCATTTTGCAAATTATTCATTGCCGCTGTCTCAGTTACTTCGAACAATAGAGATTCTGGCGAAATATTCCATTCGTTGATTGAAGATTTTATAGTTTCTATAAACTTGAGGTTCTCAAGTGAGCTGGCAGACAGGTTTATGGAGAACCTGAAATCCGGGTTTCGTGAATGTATGGATGCTAATAACTCACAGGCATGGGCAATGACCCATTCATCGATTTTTGTCATTAAACCAAAGCGCTCGGCTGCAGGCAAGAATCCGCCAGGCAAAATGAGACTTCCCTTTTCATCCTTCATTCGTATTAATACTTCAGAATAATGCACTGAGCGTGTACAGGTATCAATGATAGGCTGGCTGGCAATAACGAATTGATCATGGGCAAGTGCATTCTTGATTCTACGTGCCCAGCCAATATCGTTGTTGAGATTCGACATCTGTTCGCCATCTCGTTCGGTGTAGACGTGGAATCTATTTCTGCCGAGCCGTTTGGCTTCATGACAGGAAAAATCAGCGCGCACCAATAAGTCTTCCTTGGATTCAATATCTTCAGTTAGAATTGCAGCACCGACTGATGCACTTATATCAACTATACGCCCTTTGAATTTAAAATTGTAATCACTCAGTGTATTACAGAATGATTCAGCAATTGTCTCAATGTGAATAGAGTCAGGGCGATTAAGCAACAATGCAAATTCATCACCACCTAACCGGGCTAGCACATCACTGGCACGAGCTCTTTGGTTTATAATTGCACCAATCTCAACGATCAGTTGATCACCCGCAAGATGGCCCAGCGTATCATTGACATATTTGAAGTTGTCCAGATCGATATAGAGTAGAGCAACCTGATCGGGAATTCCGCGCTTTGCACGGGTCAAGGTTTTCTCCAGTTCTTCCATAAAGTAATGACGGTTATATAGACCTGTGAGTGAGTCATGTTCGGCAAGTTTTTTCAGGTTGTGAATCATATTTTTACGTTCACTGATGTTCTCTACGACAGCGGTATAATATCTTTCTCCTTCTAAAAACATTTCTGTGACTTTTAAGGACATGGGAAAAATCGTACCGTTCTTATGTTTTGCCTCAACTTCACGCTCTATACCAATGATCCCGGCGCTACGATTCATATTAAAATTGTCAAGATACTCCTGGTGTTTATGCCCGATAGAATCAGGCATTAGCATGGAGACGTTCTTACCGATTACTTCATCCATCTCATAGCCAAAGATTTGTTCGGCGGCAGGATTGAATACTTCAATTTCGCCTTTTTCAGTTATCGTTATTATCCCCTCACCGGCACTTTCCAGTATTGATTGCAGGCGCGTTTGCCTAATATGAACCTGCTGTTGCATATTTTTAAATGCATCAACCAGCACTGAAGTTTCTGAGATACTGTCCATTAATTCAGTATCCGTTTTAATACCTTTTGCTTCAGAGTTCAGTGCCTTCGCCAGTTGAACAATCGGCTTGCGCAGAGAGAGCTCGAATAGTAAATAACCAACAACCAATAAAACAATCACGGCAATACCCACTATCAGGATATATAGAGATAAATCAGATGTAGTCCTTTGTGATACTCGCATACTGGATTCAGTACTCTTTTCAAGTTCGGCCTGTATTTCATGTAGATGTTGCCAGATACCTTTAAAGTTCGGACGGATATCCTTTTGTAGAATATTTAGATCTTCACGCCATTTATCCGAGATATAAATCTTTTTTGCTTCTTCAAAATAGATTTCATACTCTGCGATAATATCGTTCATATCCTCAAGCGAGAGGGACTGTTGTAAATCGAGCTGTTCATTTTCTTCATAGCTATTTAATTGTGTAAGTATCTTTTTAACCTGATCCAGATAAAGTTTCCGATTATCGAGACTGATTTGCATACTAATATCAGCCTCACCAAATACACCAGATCGATTAGCAATAAATAACCGTACCCAGCTTATTTGCTGAGCCCAGGCATATCGAATATTGACAAATAGTTTTTCGATTTCACGTGTTGTTTTTGTAGCATTGCGTGAATTATCTTTTTGCTCTGCTTCGTCAATCGCTAAATCGGCGGCTTCAATGAAACGATTGTTGGCGGGTAATAAGTGCTCGGTCAGAATAGACATTCCGGGGTAACGTTGCTGCACTTCAACGGAATGCTGGATAAAATCATTCAGTTTAGGTTTGATATTTACGATATCGGCATATAGATTCATTATCAGCAAAACGAAGTTTGATGGCTTTGTATGATCCGTCGTTGAAGTAGAATCAATAGCCAGGGAGGCAAGTCTATTACTACGCTCCAGCAAGGATGCGTAAGTGTTTGCAATTTTTTTTTCACCACCAGTATTTGGCATGATTGCCTGCTGGTAAATTTCACGTTCAATAGTTTGTAGATCTGACACGATCAGTCTGGTGGATTGGCCAAAGATATGCATGTGCTCGATCGTGGTTATGTTCTCCTCGGAGGAGGCCTGGATTGCCAGATTGGCCTTGTAGATCAAAATGAAGACGAGGGCACTTAAGAAGGCACCTGTGAATAGGAAGCGTTTCTTGATGCTAACCTGCTTGCTAGCCATTTTATACAATCCGGGTAATAGACATATGAACTGTATCGGAATTAACCTCGGACTCTTTAATATGAATAGTTATATAATAGGAGTAAATTTACTCTCGAACATCTTGTAACTTATTGATATTAATGATAGTTAAGAGGCCGGGCTTTATCTCTCAATTATTAGCAAAGCGTTGCGAGGTTTTCAGATGAACGAACATCAAAGAATGTCCCTCGCTGATAGAACAAGGTTCCTAACAGGGGATGCGCGATTCGAATTATTACCTGAAAATGTCTATCGTCTATATTGCGATGCAGAAGTTCAAAATGGCCCACTGACAACCAGCGAGGAAGCGGAATTCTCCATTTCTGGAATCGAATGAAATAGCCCTGATCACAGAACAACAGACTTCCTTTCTTAACTTTGAGTTTCAGGTACATACCCAGCCCACCCGGAAACTCTTCATGCACTGCTGGTTCTTCCTTAAATGTAGATTCAAAAGTGAATGGCAAAGATTCATCAAGAAAGTATCGACGTTGTTTATATATTCGATCGTTACTTTGTCTTATTATAAAATCGAACAGGCTATTTCGCGCGCATTTATCAGGTAATAATGAAAAAGGTTTAAGCAGTTTAGCAATCAGTTTTCCAACAGGGGAACAATATATCCAGTTTACGGTACCAAGATAGCGTAATGTGTTTTGTCGGAACAGACAGGTAAACCGCGTGATAATAGCATGATCAAGTTTTTGCCACTGACTTTCACCCAGATCGGTACGGATGATATCAATGAATGATTTTGATTTTGCCTGCATATCCATTTTATTCCTCCAGATTGCTGAGGGTGAAATAATGCGTCTATACCAGGTCCATTAACGCTGATCGCAAATCAGGGAACTGGTACTGGAAATTCATCTCCTGCAGACGGGTATTACGGATTTTTGGACCATCAACAAACAGGCTTGCCATCTCGCCGAATAAACGACGCAAGGGTTCGTCAGGTATGCGTAACCAGACTGGACGATGGAGTTGTTTGCCCGCTAGTAAAGCGAAGTCTCGGTAGTGAGTACAGTCTGGTGCAACGGCATTGATAACACCCTGGATGTGTTCCTCGGCAATGCTTTTGGCAATGAGCCGTAACAAATCTTCGATATGGATCCAGCTCATATACTGCTGGCCGTTTCCCAGGATGCTGCCCATACCGAAGCGGAATGACATCAACATCAGGGGTAAGGAACCCCCGCTTCGGCCGAATACCAGTCCAAAGCGCAGTACAACTCTACGCACTGATAATGCTTCAAGCTCCGTGGTAACTTCTTCCCATTGCTGGCAAAGTTTGGCTGCAAAGCCATCACCAACAGGATCTGTTTCGTCCACGGCATGATCGGAATGGGTCCCGTAAAAGCCAATAGCAGAGGCTTGCACCCAGACCGATGGTTTGATTGCGGCACGCTTCACAAAGCTGAGTAAGTCC
>JASFLL010000204.1:0-4328 GCA_050118115.1 Thioalkalispiraceae bacterium | reverse complement strand
ACCGGTAAATGGGTCGACCTGCAGTCACATGCCAGTCTCAAAGATGCAGTAACCGAGTTAAAAAGCCATAACATGCAGGTGCTGGCTGCGCATCTGTCTGAAACTGCCACTGACTTTAGACAAATTGATTACACCCGACCTACTGCAATTATGCTAGGTACGGAGCTACACGGTGTCAGTGAAGAAGGCCTGGCACTGGCAGATAAACATATCGTGATACCGATGTTAGGTATGATTGATTCCTTGAATGTTTCCGTTGCTGCGGCGCTTATTTTGTTTGAAGCACAAAAGCAACGGTTAGCATCGGGTGCCTATGACAAGCAACAACTGCATGAGAGTGAGTACCGCAGGATTCTGTTTGAATGGTCACACCCGAAACTGGCTGCGTTTTATGCGAGTAAGGGCCTTGCCTTTCCTGAACTGGATGATAATGGACAGGTTATCGAGTCCGATATACACATGAAGGCTCGCCTTGGAAAGTGATCCTGCTACCAGGCAGGATCAAATAAACAACAATATCCCGCCGCTAGACTAACTGAAAACCAAGTTGACCCAGCATTTCCCGATCATGTTTTGATAAGGTATCCTGTCTGATTTTATAGTGAGAAAACTCACGACGCTTAGGGTAGTTCTTACGTAACTGATCAAATAAAATCGCCCGTTGTTTTTCATCTAGATCAAGCCCAGCTTTCAAACGTTCACTGTCTTGCTCGATTGAATAAACCTGGTTAACCAGATTCCAGACTGGATATTTAGCCGCCGAATCAAAATCGAGCAGGTTATCAGCCTCGTCATCAAGCACTGTTTGAGGATTCCAGCGTTCAGGTTGATCAAAGAATCGACATGCCGCCTGATAAATCATATAGGTACCCCGACATTTACCATCAAATGAATAACCCGCAATATGCGGTGTTGAAATGAGTGTCTGTTTTTGAAGGGCAATATCGATCGATGGTTCATTTTGCCAGACGTCGAGGATTAAACTCAGTTTCTTTTTCTTTAGTTGTGTCAATAAGGCCTGTTCGTCCTGAGTGCCGCCGCGAGAGGTATTGATAAACAAGCTTCCCGGTTGCAATGCTGCAAACAATGTCTCGTTAAACATCAACTTTGTCGGATAGTTGCCATCCGTAGTCAAAGGCACATGCCCGGTCACTACATTACAATCGAGCACCTGTTGCCAGTCGACATACTCGATATCCTGATGCATTAATGCTCGCGGCGGATCATAAACAGAAGTCCTGATACCCACCGCGTTTAATCTGTGATTGACCCGTGATCCAACATTACCGTATCCCACCACAGCTACATGCAAATCTGCCAAAGGGATATTTGCCTGTTTGGCATAAAACAGAATGCCACATAACGTATATTCAGCCGCAGAGACGGCATTACAGCCGGGAGCATTTGCGAAATGGATATTATTCGAATTCAGATATTCGAAATCAATATGGTCAGTACCAATGGTGGCGGAGGCAATAAATCTGACTTTACTGTCTGCCAGTAAAGTTTGATTGACTTTCGTCACCGAACGTACCAGCAACAGGTCGGCATCAACCAGATCGTCAGCACCTAGCTGACGTCCATCAAACAGAATCACTTCATCTTTCCTGTCCGGAGATGACAATGATGAGAACGCCTCGGTCACAAAGGGAATATTTTGATCAGCGTAGATTTTCATCAGCACAACAGCATCGCTATTCGAAGGGTCGAAACGCAAATCTATCATGCCTGTAGAGGATAAAAAAGATTTACTGCTTAACTAGCCTGACTGTTCTAACGCAGCCTCAACATCGTTTCACCATATACTTTTTATCTTATTAGTATGGGCGATAAGTTCTTGGCAGGATCGATTCCAGCGCCTCGGTAAATAAATTACCTGCTTCCTGGAATATCTCATCCATGATCGACGGGTCCAGATTGGTCGTCTGCCAGGCATATGGAGAAATTGCGTTCTTGGCACTATCGAGTTCGAGCCCGCTTTCTGCAATCAAGGTCATACCATTTGCAATGTGAATCAGACAGACATCCATCATCGCATCATCAGCCTGATCCGGATGATGATGATGACGCACGGCCTGCTCCAGTGTCTTGGGCATCTGCCATACTTTTAACAGTTCACCACCAACTTCTGAATGATCAAAACCAAACACCTCGTGTTCAATCTCGTAATCCGGTCTTTCTTCCAGTTTGGCACGTGCGACGACCTCCCCCATTTCACTGGGTAGTCGATGGCTCAAGATCAGTTTACCGATATCGTGTAATAAACCTGCGACAAATAAGCGTTCACTATGTAAGACATGGCAACGCTCGGCCAAAAGCTGGGCCACAACACCACAATAAACGCTATGCCGCCAGAACTTGACCATATTCAGCAGTTCATTGGGAATTTTTGAAAAGGCTTCTACTGCGGATGCCGCCAGCACCAGGCCACGTAACTCGCGCAAACCAATCACGGTAACCGCACGGGAAACGGTTTCGATCCTGGAGGGGAAACCATAGAACGCGCTGTTAACAATCTTGAGCAGTCTGGCGGTTAGACCAGTATCCTGACTAATGACTTTACCAATATCATTGGCATTGACCCTGACATCCTCCAGCATTTCGTTGACCCGAATACAGACCTCCGGCAGTGAAACCAGGCGTACAACACCTGAAACTAAATCGTAAGGGGTGGTCTTAACTTTCCGGGTTGGGTCATTCTTGGCGGTCTGCATGTCGCTTGATTCTCACTCAACTGGTTGTTTTGCCTGGGCAGGCACTGATAACGCCCATATATATAGCGACAGCCTGGACGTAATGCTTTAGCATTCCTGGAACAGGTCTAAAGTAGTTAGATTACAGCAAGTTAGATAAAAACCGGCTATTCTTCCGCCAATCTCTGCAAGCCGACCAGGGCCGTCTGTGCCACCTCAGGTTGGTCATCGTGACTCAGTGTCTGTAGCGTGGCCTTGTCTGTATTCAGATTCCTTGCAACTTCCAGACGTATTTCCGCCCGCTTATCTTTAGCCAGGATGGCAAGCGCTTCTGCCGGTACGTATTCAAAGCGGGCAACCACGCTACGCACATCAAAGTTGGGATCTTTGGCCAGCTTCAAAAAAGTTGCCTTGGTTGTGGCCAGATTGGTTGCAACCGCAATGCGTACCTGTGGGTGTTTGTCACTGGCCAGCTTATCCAGCAATTCGACTGGTGATTTACGATTACGACCCAGGTACTGCCTCACCTGCCAGTCGGGGTCATCCGATAGTCGCCATAGCTGTTCGACAGGTGTCTGGGGGTGGCCAGCCTGCCGGCGGCGTTGATCGATATCATCAGCGAAGAGCTGTTGACTTATGATAAGCAGAATAAGCAGAATGACAGGCTGAAGTTTGAGCATCTTTGAATCCTGATAGTCCCGGTAAATTGTCCTGGATCTCACAATCGGTGATAAAAAATACATAGTATTACGCTATCATTAACCAACAATCTTATTAAATAATAACAAAAGCTAGCGTGTCAGATACAATTAACAAACCCCGAATACTTGCCGTTGACGACTCACGAGTTATGCGCGTCGCCATTCGCAAAATCCTCGGTAGTGACTATGACGTCATCGAAGCCGAACATGGTGAGGATGCCTGGACCCTCCTGATAAACGACAACACGATACAGGTCTTGTTCACTGATTTATCCATGCCCTATCTGGATGGATATGGCCTGCTGGAGAGAATGCGCACCAGTGATGACCCCCGACTCCAGGATATGCCGGTTATTATCATTACTGGCAAGGAAGATGATGACACCGCCAAGCAACAGGCTCTCGAACGGGGTGCCAGTGATTTTATCAGTAAACCCTTTGAATCAATTCAGCTCCAGGCCAGAGCCAAAGCCCATGTCAGTTTCAAAGCAACCTCAACTAAACTGACCGACACCGAGGCCAAACTTGAACGGCAGGCTGCCGTTGACGAAACCACAGGTCTCTCCGGGCAACGATATTTCTGTAAAGCGGCCGATGAGGCACTTGCTTATACCAGGCGGCATGGGGGTCAATACGTACTGGTTCGTATGGACCTGGATGAGTTCAATCAGATTTTCATCAAAAATGGCAAAAAAGCGGCCGATGCTATTTTAAAAGTCGTAGGTCAACATCTGGCCAAACAGGTTCGAAAAGAAGACATGCTGGCGCGGGTTGGACTTGCCAAGTTTGCCATGTTGTTACGTGATACTCCTCTGGACAATGCTGAACAACTCACCAGAAGGATTACGGAAAGTCTGGCTGAACTTCGTTTTAAGCTGAGCAGCGATAGCAGTGTCGGTGTAACGATTAGTAGCGGCGTTTACGAGCCCGATTA
>JASFLL010000203.1:0-4353 GCA_050118115.1 Thioalkalispiraceae bacterium | reverse complement strand
CTATTGGGATAACGCTTTGTATAATCTTTGTGCTAGACTTGCGCCCGCCTGATAGAGCCCATATATACCCTGGGTTGCCAGGCTGACAAGATTAATACTAAAAGCGGGTTCATGACGATGATAACCCGTTTTTTTATGGAATTGAGATATGCACCCAATAGATAAATTGCGAAACATTGCCATTATTGCCCATGTTGACCATGGGAAAACGACACTAGTTGATCAACTGTTACAACAGTCAGGTACGCTCGGTGAACGTGCCGATGCACCTGAGCGTGTGATGGACTCTAATGATCTGGAAAAAGAACGAGGGATTACTATTCTCGCGAAAAATACCGCGATCGACTGGAATGGCTATCATATCAACATCGTCGATACACCAGGACACGCTGATTTCGGTGGCGAGGTAGAACGTATTTTATCGATGGTGGATTCTGTCTTATTACTGGTTGATGCGGTTGATGGACCCATGCCCCAGACTCGGTTTGTTACACAAAAGGCCTTTGCCCTGGGGCTCAGGCCGATTGTCGTGGTCAACAAAGTTGACCGTCCCAGTGCTCGACCTGACTGGGTCGTGGATCAAACCTTTGATCTGTTTGACCGACTGGGCGCGACCGATGAGCAACTGGATTTCCCCGTTGTATATGCCTCGGCACTTGGCGGCTATGCCAGTCTTGAGTCGGATGTGCGTGACGGCAATATGGAACCCTTGTTTGAAACCATCGTTGAAAAAGTCTCAGCGCCGGACGTTGACGTTAATGGCCCATTTCAGCTACAGGTCATTTCACTCGATTACAACAGTTACGTTGGAGTTATCGGAATTGGTCGAATCAAGCGCGGCAAAATTAAAACCAACACACCGGTAACCATCATTGATCGGGATGGCAAAACACGTAATGCACGAGTGTTACAACTGTTTGGATTTTCGGGGCTTGAGCGTGTTGAAGTTGCTGAGGCACAGGCGGGCGATATTATTGCCTTCACCGGAATTGAAGGACTCTCTATATCCGATACCTTGTGTGATCCGGAAAAAGTGGAGATGCTGCCGCCCCTTACCGTTGATGAACCCACTATCTCCATGACCTTCCAGGTCAATACCTCACCCTTTGCGGGCCAGGATGGCAAATTCGTGACCTCCCGTCAGATCCGTGAAAGGCTGGAAAGAGAATTGGTCCACAATGTTGCCTTGCGCGTTGAAGATACTGAGGACCCAGACAAATTTAAAGTCTCGGGCAGGGGAGAACTGCATTTATCTATCCTCATCGAAAATATGCGTCGTGAAGGCTACGAGCTGGGTGTCTCGCGACCTGAAGTAATTGTCAAAGAAGTTGATGGCGAACTCTGTGAACCCTATGAACAGGTCACGGTGGATGTGGAGTCAGAGCACCAGGGTACGGTGATTGAAAAGCTTAACCAGCGTGGCGGAGACTTACAGAACATCGAGCCTGATGGTAAAGGCCGGGTCAAAATTGAGTATCTGATGCCATCGCGTGGCCTGATAGGGTTTCGCACCGAATTTCTGACGGCCACGCAGGGCACGGGCCTGATCTACACGCTATTTGACCACTATGGCCCTCTTAAGAAGGGTGATTATGGCCAACGTAACAATGGTGTGCTGATATCAAATGGGGCTGGAAAGTCGCTTGGCTTCGCCCTGTTCAATCTCCAGGAACGAGGCCGCCTGATTATTGGCCCCGGCGAGGAAGTCTATGAGGGCATGATCGTTGGTATCCACTCGAGGGATAATGACCTGGTGGTGAATCCGCTCAAGGCCAAGCAACTGACCAATATCCGCGCAGCAGGTTCGGATGAAAATATTATTCTCACTCCTCCTATCAAGATGTCTCTGGAGCAGGCGCTCGAGTTCATTGATGATGATGAACTGGTTGAGGTTACCCCGAATAACATACGGATTCGGAAAAAGTTTCTTAAGGAACATGAACGTAAAAGGGCGTCCAGAGCTGTCTAATACGTTCTCCTGAGCGATATTTTCAGTCGAAGTTGTTTGTGTTTCTACGTCTGGCACAACGGGTTCTCGTGTCACGCCTGAATTGGTCAATAATTGTGCAATTATGACTGTAATATTTAAGACTTTTTAGCCTAAGCCGATATAAATCCCTGAATTTAAAACTTTTTTAACCAGAAAGACGCTGTTTTTCAGCAGCTTAGGTCGCTGGTGTTGACCCGAAGGCTGCTGCTGACACCGAATCGATATGACGCTCTGTGCGAAATAACAGGGCGCTGTGCGGTTGGTTTTCAGACGTCGATTGATGAACGGGATGTACAAATGCCAGTCAATAAAAATGTATCCAGCGACGCAAACACGGTAACAATCGCAATCAAGGGAATGTTCGATTTATCAGTTCAGCAGGATTTTCGAAAGGCTTATGAGGAAGAAGAAAAGACTAAGGACTTTATTATCGACATGCATCAAACAGAGTACATGGATAGTGCTGCATTTGGAATGTTATTGGTCTTTCGTGATTACCTGGGTGGCGACAAGGCAAAGGTTGTCATCAAAAACGCGAGTGACGATATAAAAAAATCATTCGAAATTCTTCAGTTTGATCGCATGTTTTTACTCGAGTAACAATGTTTGCAGCCAAAAACTCAGCAGGTGAAACAGTCCTGAATGAGGCAGGGCGTATACTCATAGTGAGCCAGGACCAGGCTGAAATTAGTCGCCTGGTCAATTCTCTCCAGATAGACAATTATCAAGTCCATGTAGCGAGTACTGAACATGAAGTTGTTGTTCAGTATGATCGACTACACCCTGAGCTGATTTTGATCGATACAAACATCACAGATCAGGCAGTATCTAAACTTACAGAAAATATTTCCAGGCTCTCTGAGATTGGTCAGCTCCCGATCATATTTTTAACTGAAAATGAATCAAAGGAAATACTAAGGGAATGCATGCAGCATGGTGATGTAGATACGATATGCAAACCGTATGATGATGTCCTGCTGAAGTCAAGAATCAGGACTTTTCTGAGAATTTCCCGGTTAGAACGTGAAAACAACAGCCAGCGACTAGAAATTGAATCCCATAACAAAAATCTGAAATCCAGTTATGATGTTGCGATCGATGTATTCGAGAAAGTAATACATAGTGATGTACTCGATAATCCAGGTATTAAATATTCAATTTCACCGATATCTATCTTTAATGGTGATTTATTGCTGGCTGCCTATCGTCCATCTGGTGAATTACAGATTATGCTCGGTGATTTCACCGGTCACGGGCTATCAGCTGCACTCGGCACAATTCCAGTGGCAGATATTTTTTATGGTATGACGACAAAAGGATTTGGTATTGAAGAAATTATTCATGAAATTAATCAAAAAATCATGAAAATTCTTCCGAGGGGGCTTTTTTTGGCGGCATGTCTGTTTGAGTTTGACTTTATAACGAATAAATTATCAATCTGGAATGCAGGATTACCTGATGCTTTGATTTTTGATAAGAATAAAAAGGAAGTTGTTTATCAGTTTAAATCAAGAAACTATCCGTTGGGTGTCTCAGAGGATATTTCATTCACTAATTCTGTCGAGAATTATTTTGTGAAAAAAGGGGAAAGACTGATTTTGTTCACAGATGGAATTGTGGAGGCAAGGAATCATGATGGCAAGCTATATGGCATTGATAATGTGATTCAAGGTTTAAATGGCTGTTCCAGACACTGGGTTATCGAACAGGTTATTGAGAACCTGAAGCAATTTTCTGATGGAAAAAAGCAGACTGATGATACAACTGTACTGGAAGTTTGTCCTGACTGTATTTGTAAACCCCAAAATAAAGATTCCACGACAGTTACATCCACACCTATCTCTGATTCAAACTGGAGGCTCAATTATATTTTTGAGGCAAAAATTCTAAAAGTCTATGATCCTGTGCCAAATATGATTCAGATGATAATGGAAGTACAGAAATTACATTGTTATAAACAGGATATATTTATCCTGATAAAGGAACTATTTGTAAATGCTCTCGATCACGGCTTGCTCAACTTAAGTTCTACCCTGAAAAATGGTAAAGATGGCTTTTCAAAATATGTGTTAGAAAGAACGAAACGTCTTGATGCCCTTAATGACGGTCAGATTTCAATCTCTATCAAGCATACCGGCATAGGAGAGGGGGGCTTATTGGATGTCTATATTACCGATACTGGCAAGGGCTTTGATACCAGCACCCTGAACGAACTACTCTCTAATGATAGCCAGTATCATAGCCGTGGTATTCTGATGGTTGATTCGATCTGTCAAATCCTTGAATATAACGAAGCAGGAAACCAGGTCCATGCACAGTATCAATGGCGTACTAACTCAAACACATAGATTTTTCTCGTCACC
>JASFLL010000202.1:0-4362 GCA_050118115.1 Thioalkalispiraceae bacterium | reverse complement strand
GTCCGGTTTTTTCTTTCATGGGTTCGGTTGATGAGCATCCAGCACAAGTACCCTGTCATATTACCTATACCAGTGAACAGACCCACGAGATCATTCGCAATGGTCTGGATCGATCACCCATGTATAGCGGCGTAATTGAAGGAGTGGGTCCACGCTACTGTCCGTCGATTGAAGACAAGGTCGTGCGTTTTGCCGAACGTGATGCTCATCAAATCTTTGTGGAGCCGGAAGGCTTAACCACCACGGAAGTTTATCCGAATGGTATCTCGACCAGTTTACCGTTCGATGTGCAGTATAATTTTGTACGCTCGATTAAAGGTTTTGAACGCGCGCATATCACACGCCCCGGTTATGCGATTGAATATGATTTTTTTGATCCGCGTGATCTAAAACCTTCACTGGAAACCAAATTCATAGACGGTCTGTTTTTTGCCGGGCAAATCAACGGTACCACGGGTTATGAAGAAGCTGCTGCACAGGGCTTGATCGCCGGGATGAATGCCTCGCTACAGGTGCAGGAAAAAGATTCATGGACCCCGCGTCGTGATGAAGCTTACATCGGTGTACTGATTGATGATTTGATTACCCGCGGTACCAATGAACCCTATCGTATGTTTACCTCCAGGGCAGAATACCGTTTGTTGTTACGTGAAGACAATGCAGATTTACGTCTGACCGAAAAGGCAAGAGAGCTTGGGTTGATCGATGATCAGCGTTGGCAGGCATTTAACGAAAAACGTGAGTCCATTGCCAAAGAACAACAACGCCTGCATGAGACTTTTGTTCATCCTGGCAAGGTTGATGAAAATGTTGAGGCCAGAGTCCTGGAAAAACCCTTGTCACGTGAAGCACGTCTCTGGGAATTACTGCGTCGACCAGGGGTGAGTTATCGAGACATTACTGAACTCGCCGGACTGGATGATGTGATTACGGATGAAAAAGTAATTGAGCAACTGGAAATTCAGGCCAAATATGCCGGCTATATCGATCGTCAGCATGATGAAATCGCGAAACAGCTTCGTCACGAAGAGACGCGAATTCCAGAAGAACTTGTTTATGCCCAGGTCAATGGCCTGTCTGCAGAAGTGAGCGAAAAGCTGGCGAGGATTAAACCACAGACCATTGGCCAGGCGGCGCGTATTCCGGGAATTACACCTGCGGCAATCTCCATACTTTTAGTCCATCTAAAAAAGCGAAAACTACTGGCCGATCGAAAATCAGCGTGATTTTCATATTGATTGTTTAGTAATAGTGAACCGAACACGGTGTGTTGGGTCAAAGCGTAGTATTATTATTTGAAATTAATTTTTAAGAGTGGTTAAGTAGACAAAACACTCAAGCCAATTCCTGCTGGGGGCGGGCAAAGAAATTGAATTCCCAAGAAAATCCAAGGAGGAGAAATAAAAATGTTAAAACGAACGGCAATTATTTTATTCTGTACACTTATTGGTGCTGCGGTCAGCACGAGTGCGCTTGCAGGTGATAACGGGCTTATTAAAAAGAAGAGCGCCTACTCGGTTAAAGTGACGATCGATCGCCTGGAAGGCATCCTCAAGAAAAAGGGTATCGGTATCGCAGTTCGCTGGAACCATGCGGCCAAGGCGAAAGGTGTTGGCATGAACATGCGTGATACAGAAATCCTGATCTTTGGTAATCCAAAAATGGGTTCACCGCTGATGTTAAGCAATCAGGAGATCGGGATCGATTTACCCATGAAGGCACTGGCATACAAAGATGCAAAAGGCCAGGTCTGGCTGGTTTATAATGACCCGGCCTATCTCAAGAAACGTCATGGTATTACTGACAAAGATGCTGTCTTTAAAAAGATGACCGGTGCGCTGGACAAGATGACCACCATGGCTACATCGAAAAAGTAATTCAGAGTTGAATCTGTTGTGATGAAGGCGGGCAAGATGCCCGCCTTTTCTTTTGGCGGTAAAAAGTAAATGATCTTTACTTGGGATGATTCATATAAAATCTGTGAAATGGATGAAGCGTTTATCAGAACATATTTGCAAAAGCTGCCGTTTGCCGTGGATCGTGGGTTGGCTGGTAAGCTTCTGGCTTACCTGGATTTACTGGTTAAGTGGAACAAGGCCTATAACCTGACGGCGATTCGATCCCCCGATGAAATGCTTACTCATCATATACTGGACAGTTTAGTTGTTAGTTCATATCTCGAGGGGCCGCGAATTCTGGATGTAGGCACGGGCCCGGGTTTTCCAGGGCTGCCACTGGCGATGCTGAGATCTGAATATCAATTTATCCTGTTGGATAGTAATGCCAAAAAGACCCGCTTTGTAAGCCAGGCGGTCTTGGAGCTGGGGCTGGAGAATGTCGAGGTGGTAACCAGCCGGGTAGAAAACTATGAGCGGGAACAGGTGGTTAATACCGTGATCAGTCGTGCCTTTAGCCGCCTCGATGAATTTGTACAAAAAACATCCAGGTTTTGTGTGAAAAAAGGCCTGTTGATCGCCATGAAAGGGCGCTATCCTAGCGAGGAAATTGCAAGTCTGGGTCCTGACTTCAAGGCAGACATCGTCAAAACAGAGGTCCCGGATTTAAACGCAGAGCGCCACCTGGTGCTGGTTCGATTATAATATTTAATTATTTTAAGGATATATCGTAATTAGGCCGAAGTATGCGGCTTGATTGGAGCAGGGTGAGGAATATGGGCAAAATTATCGCAGTAGCTAACCAAAAAGGCGGGGTTGGAAAGACAACCACGTGTATCAACCTGGCTGCCTCGTTAGCCGCGACCAGACGCAATGTCCTGCTGGTGGATATGGACCCACAGGGTAATGCCACTATGGGTTCGGGTATTAATAAAAGTCAGCTGGAATTGACGACCTGTGATGTCCTGTTAGGTGAGTGTTCGGTTGCGGAAGCCACGCTTCGCTCGGAAGATGCCGAGTATGACATCCTGCCGACCAATGGTGATCTGACGGCGGCTGAAGTTTCACTGATCGAGTTTCAGGATCGAGAAAAACGACTTCGTTCTGCGCTGGAGACGATCAGAAGTAAATATGACTATATCCTGATTGACTGCCCGCCTTCGCTTAATATGTTGACCCTGAATTCACTGGTTGCTGCCCAGTCGGTGATGATTCCCATGCAGTGTGAGTATTATGCGCTGGAAGGGCTGACTGCCCTGCTGGAAACCGTTAACAAGATACAGGAAACAGTGAACCCCGAACTACAGGTGGAAGGTTTGTTACGCACCATGTTTGATCCCCGTAATAACCTGGCCAATGATGTATCGGGTCAGCTGCTTGTACACTTTCCCAAGAAGGTTTACCGCACGGTTATCCCGCGTAATGTGCGTCTAGCAGAAGCGCCCAGTCATGGTACGCCGGTTATCCAGTACGACAAGACCTCACGGGGTGCGCTTGCCTATCTGGCCCTGGCCGGTGAGATCCTGCGTAAACATGAAGATGCGACCCTCGTTGGTAGTGCCTGATTGATTATTTGAGTTAACAAAGACTATAAATATTACTAAACACTATGAAGAAACGCGGACTTGGACGGGGACTTGATGCGCTGTTGGGCAACAGCGCTTTATCAGAAACACCTGTAAAGACAGGCGAAACAAAAGCTGAACACACCGGCCTCAGAGAAATCGATGTTGACCTGATTGACCGAAGTCCCTATCAACCCCGCGCCGATTTTAACGAAGAAGCCTTACAGGAACTGGCTGATTCGATACGCGCCCAGGGCGTAATTCAGCCTGTCGTAGTACGTCCCAAATTATCCACCCCTGGTCGCTTCGAACTGATTGCCGGTGAACGCCGCTGGCGTGCTGCGCAACTGGCTGGTCTGCACCAGGTTCCCGCTGTCGTTCGCGAGGTGGATGATCAGGCGGCCATGGCCATGGCGTTGATCGAAAATATCCAGCGTCAGCAGCTGAATCCCATTGAAGAGGCCGCCGCCCTCAACCGACTTATTGATGAGTTTGGACTCACTCACGAGCAAACAGCTGAAGCCGTGGGTCGTTCCCGCGCCGCAGTCAGTAACATGTTGCGCCTGCTCAACCTCGAGCCGGGCGTCAAAACCATGCTGGAAAAAGGCGAGATCGAAATGGGCCATGCCCGTGCCCTGCTTGCACTACGTGGTGGTGCCCAGTTCAAGGCTGCCCAGGAAGTGGAACATAAGGGGCTGTCAGTCCGGGAAACTGAGCGACTGGTTAAAAAGATCGGCTCACCGGATGCCGTCAAGCCCAGCTCCGTCAAAATCGTTGACCCGGATACCGAGCGCCTCGAAGAGGAGTTGTCTGAAAAACTGGGTGCGAAGGTACACTTTCAGTCAGGCAAAGGCAGCAAGGGCAAGCTGATTATTCATTACAATTCCATGGATGAGCTGGAA
>JASFLL010000201.1:0-4388 GCA_050118115.1 Thioalkalispiraceae bacterium | reverse complement strand
ATGGCCCTTCATACCTACGGGACACTTCTCAAAGGTAACCGCACTTTTCAGAAATCGGTGGTGGCTTATAAAAACGCCATCGCAGAACTCGATGCGGACAATTACCCATTGGAGTTAGCAGCCGCGCACAATAATTGCGGGGCAGTGTTGCATAATCTGGCGGAATCTGAAGAAAACCCCGAGCGTCTGGAAGAAGCTATCCGATCATACGAAACAGGCTGGAAAGTCTGTATGGAGCAGCAACGTCCCGTTCACCTGTCTGTGCTGTGCAGGGTTAATAAGGCAACTGCACAAAGCCAGCTCGCCGAGTTAACAAATGATAAGACGCTTGCTGATGAAGTGGCCGATGAGTTTGAATTGATTATTGAATGCTTTCCGCATGCGCTTCAGCCTCTGTGCCGAAAACATTGCGAGCAACAGATGGGTAAAATGCGCGAAATGGTAAACACTGCTTCGGCATAATGGTTTAAGTAATTTGCTATTAAATATAAAAATATATGGCTAAAAAATAATTATAGGTTTTTCAGGAATGTCGTCAGAAGTAAAACAGGAAAAAAAACGCGACCCTAATAATCCATGCCTGTTTTGCAAGGATCCACGTGGGGTATCACTGGAGCATGAGCTTGCTTACAGTGCACGCGATAGCTACGCGGTAAGTCCGGGTCATACCCTGGTCATCCCGAAGCGCCATGTGGCCAGCTTTTTCGAGCTGACGCCAGATGAGGTTGCCGCATGCATGGAGCTTATCAACGAGGAGCGTAAGTTGCTGGACCAGGAGTTTGCACCCGATGGCTACAATATCGGTGTTAACGTGGGCCAGGCGGCCGGGCAGAGTATCTACCATGTCCATATTCACGTCATTCCCCGCTACAAGGGCGATGTTGAGAATCCCCAGGGGGGGGTACGGCATGTGCTACCGAAAAAGGCGCATTATACGCGCTAAAAGAGTATAATTACGTCAGTTTTAGAGGGAGGGGCTGGCAGTCTATGTTGATATTCCTCCCGTATTTAACCAATTAGGAGATATGACTATGAGTGATAAGAAGCCTTTTATGCGACCTGAAGTACCTGAAGGTAAGGCACGTTATTTAACGACTACTCAGGGAGAGCGAGTCGAAGGACAATTCTTTTGTGGTTATAAAACTACCTGGGAACCGTTCCAGAAAGAAGTGCCATACAGCACTCCTAAAAAGCCTTAAGGGAAACCCTAAGCCAAGTAGCCGCGCGTCCCTTGCAGGTCGCGCGGTCACTAAATCTGAATTTAGATTGTGATTAAGCACGCTTTTTATAGCGTGCTTTTTTATTTAACATTAAATGCGCTCAGAAAGCTTGTAATCGACATTAATAAACGCGCCAATCTCAGCACAAAATTTAACGACCCTTGAACCGAATCCCACCTCTGGGCAGGTTTCATCCTTATCTACTGATAAGGTCAGGACTACACTGATTCTGGGCGATAAGTTGTGGCTTTTACAAACTTCAATAATTTTGTCTTTAGCCGGTTCAATTTTTTTAAGGAGTTCATCATCAATGAGTTTGTAAATATCCACTTCTTGATTGTCGGAAGTGATTGTATCGGTTGAAAATTCCCAGGAACTGATCACGGGCTTGTCCAGTCCACTTTGCGCACCGGCAGCATCGATTGAGGTTGGTTCTATACCCAGCAGGCGAGTGATGTCATCGGGATTGAAATGATAACCATACAGTGCAAAGAAAGCCCTTCCTTTATTAGATGCCAAAATAATACCCTCCCGGAAAAATATCCACATAGCATAACGATAAAAATGGGAAAAGATTATAACATTCTTGCACATGGTCAGGAGCCTCACGCATCATCATGACCTTGTTCAATTTCTTCGACCAGGCGCTGGTCAGCTGCCGATCGCACCAACTGGTACTTCTCTGGAAGATGGTCTGGACGTCAGAGGTACCGTAGAAGTCGCCTACGCCGGCTTGATCACCGCCGATGGTCTTTTGTGGGTGGCACCCATATTCTGGCGGAAACAGGCATGTAAATCCGCCTAATGTGGGCCCGCACAGGGCCTGTCGAAGCCATAACTGGTTCAGGGCAATGCAGCGTTGTAATCATTTGTTCTTCAGAAATAAACCTGAAAAATGGTTATATATTTACTTGAAAAGCGGTAACGAAAGACTATATTCCGATCGCTGCCTGAGTCCGGAATATGCCCGATTACAGGCATTTTCACTCTATCTACACGAGGTAACTCCGGCGGCAGATGATACGTCCCGCAGGGCAACAGGACCTGGATAACCTGTTTGCCATTGAAAACCAGGCCTTCTCCATTGATCGCTTTAACCGGCGCAGCTTTCGCTATCTACTGACCAAGGCCAATGCGGTCACGCTGGTCGATGAACAGGATCAGCACATCGTCGGCTACGTCATGCTGTTATTCCATACCGGTACCTCGCTAGCCCGCCTGTATTCACTGGCCGTGCTGCCGGATTACCAGGGCAGGGGAATCGGCCGCCAGCTGGTGGAGGCTGCCGAACAGGTAGCCCAGCAGCATGATTGCAGCAGCCTGCGACTGGAAGTACGTGAAGATAATTCGGCTGGTATCCAGCTCTACCAGAAGCTCGGGTACCACCAGTTTGGCAAGCCCGTTGAAGATTATTATGAAGATCATATGAGCGCCCTGCGCTTCGAAAAAATGCTGTTGCCACAGCTAAAGCCAGACCTGGTCAAGGTGCCCTATTACCAGCAGACCCTGGATTTTACCTGTGGTCCTTCTGCGCTCATGATGGCCATGCATGCCCTGGATTCGAAACTGAGCCTGGATAGAACGCTGGAACTTCGCCTCTGGCGCGAGTCGACCACGATTTTTATGACTTCCGGCCATGGCGGCTGTGGTCCTTATGGCCTGGCCCTGGCCGCCTGGCATTATGGATTTGATGTCGAAGTCTTCGTCAATGAACAGGGTGTGATGTTTGTGGATTCGGTCCGCAGTCAGGACAAAAAGGAAGTCATGCGCCTGGTACAGGAAGATTTTATCCATGAGTTGTCACACCTGCCTGTGCCAATCCATTACGGTGTGATTGGTGTCGATGACCTGGAACGCCATTTCCAGGCAGGTGGGATCCCGGTTGTATTGATCAGCTCATATCGCATTTACCAGGAAAAGTTTCCACACTGGGTGGTGGTGACCGGATTTGATGAACGCTACATCTACGTTCACGATTCCTACGTGGATGAGGAACATAACAAATCCGTTACCGATGTGATGAATATGCCGATCCTGCGTAGTGAGTTCGAGCGCATGGCCCGCTATGGCAAGGCTGGTCAGAAGGCGGCACTGATTATCAGGCGTCGCCGGCATAAAAAAATGGCCACCACCAAATAATTTAACGGGGAGTCTGCAAACATATGGCCGAGTATCTCATTATTGTCGAACAGCAATCAGACTGGTTGTCTGAGTATCCTGATCTGAACGTAGTATTGGCCAGGGATTATCTTTCCGAGCCGCAGCGCTTTCGTGGCCGGGGAATTCGCATTATCAATTTGTGTCGCAGTTATCGTTATTTAAGCGAGGGGTATTATTGTTCGTTACTGGCCGAAGCACGCAGGCATAAGATCATTCCGGCGGTACGGACGTTAACAGACTTAAGTCGCAAGTCGGTTTATAGCCTGAATTTTGAAGACTTCGAACAGCGACTACAACGTCTTTCTAAAAGTCACCCGGAAGAAGTATCCGGTGATACCATGGAGTTGTTACTCAGTTTTGGTCGTTGCGCAGATCCGCAACTGCAGGATTTTGCCCGCCAGATCTTTGAGCAGTTTCCCTGCCCGCTGTTAAAGGTTGTTTTTCGTTTTAAAGGGCAATGGCAGATTCAGACGATCAGGACGATCTCCCTGACCAGCCTGCGTGAAGATCAACGTGCGGAGTTTGTAAACGGTCTGCAACATTATCTTTCAAGTCGTCACCGCAACCTGCGTCAGAAGAGCAGTGCGCGTTATGACCTGGCCATACTACACAACCCCAATGAGCAATTACCACCTTCCAACGAGAGCGCCTTGCGTAAATTTATAATGGCAGGTAAGCAATTAGGACTGGATGTGGATTTGATTCAGCAAAAAGATTACAACCGGCTGGGTGAATACGACGCGCTGTTTATCAGGGAAACTACCTCGATTGAACACTATACCTATCGCTTCGCGACCCGCGCCGAAGCAGAAGGTATCGTGGTGATGGATGACCCCAATTCGATTGTTAAGTGTACCAACAAGGTCTACCTGACCGAGTTACTGCAATCCAGTAAAGTTGCCGTGCCGCGTACGATTATTTTAGGCAAGGGCGAAGACCTGCAGTCACTGGCATCGCTGGGTTACCCGCTGGTATTGAAGATTCCTGATGGTTCTTTTTCACGGGGTA
>JASFLL010000200.1:0-4397 GCA_050118115.1 Thioalkalispiraceae bacterium | reverse complement strand
CAGCATCGGTTTTGGTGCATCACTGACTTTTCCATGGCAACTCAGACAGTTTGCATTTTTGATACGGATGGGTCGCGCGATATAGAGGCTTTTACCCGTCGGTGTTGTGTGCTCACCCACCAGCTCAGGGGTATCGCCGTTATTACGGAAATATTCAACCAGTCCGGTTTCCCATTCGGTTGCTCGTGAAGCCGGGTTGGTCGGGTTCAGGGTCGCTTCTTTGTAAGAATATTCCGGATAGAGTTTTCTTAGTCGGGCAATATTACTGGTAGCCGCGTAGGCTGGTACGGTTTGTGGTAAAAACTCATCTGTATTTTGTCCTGACAGCAGAGGGCGAATTTCCTCGATAGTGTAACTGCGAACCGACATGGCGCTTTGCATTATAATACCGGCTGTATGCAATACTTCTTCGCGGGCATTTTTTTGCAGGACCTGATATGAGATCATTCCTATTGCCACTAACCCAACCACAAAAGCAATAAGAAAAACCAAATTAAATTTTAACCAAAGTTTCATTGTATTCACCCGCATGAACTAAATTATTAATATTGTTGTATCCATCTGTCATGGCCTGAATTTACGGTCACTCAGCGACAATATTTCTTATTGCCGTAAGCAAAGCCGCTTTTTCCTCCGGGTCGTTAAGACTATCCGACAGGATCTCACAGACTGTCTCCCAATTACTTGTTGTAGCCATCGCGCGACGGATCAAAGAGCTGGCAATGGGACCGATGTGGGGTAACAGACAGGATTCCAGTTTTGCCATTTGCACCGGGGATAGTTCCAGTTGAGTGCTGGGATTACTGACATTAACAGGGTTCGGGGCAGGCGGTGTAGTATGCATAGCCGCTTTGAGCTTCATTTTTTCGGCAAACGATTTTCTACTTGCATCGTCAGGAAGATAATCACAAAGAGTAGTACATAATGCTTCTACACTGCTGGCATGTTTGGCCTGCCGATGAACCAGTTTTGAGGTGATTGGGCCTAACGTCGGGAGTAGAAGCTCTATAATGACATCGAGAAAGGCTGGTTCCCACTCAAAGGCGGTTTTGCCTTTTCGATTGATATGGCTGGCTCTCCGCGTCTGTTGTGCTGTATTTAATTTTTCCTGCAGCTGCAGACAATCTTCAAGCATTTGCGACATAGATGCATAGCGTTCTTCACGGTTGCGTTGCATGGCATTGGAAAGAATGCTATGGACTTCCTCCGGAATCTGGTTTGATAAGAGTGCGGTGGGTTCACGATCTGTATCCAGTACCGCTTCGACAATCTGGCTGGTCCCTTCTCCATTGAATGCCGTTTGACCGGTCAGGGCTTCATAAAGAGTAACTCCCAGCGCCCAGACGTCGGCACGAGCATCGATGTCCTGTCCATGCATTTGCTCCGGCGCCATGTAAGCGAGCGTACCGACACCCATTCCCGTGTTGGTCAGATGTACATCGGTCACTTTAGCAATACCAAAATCAAGAATTTTTGCCACGCCATTCTGGGTCAACATGATGTTGGCCGGTTTGATATCTCGATGCACAATTTCATGGGCATGTGCAGCGGCAAGACCATCTGCAACCTGGATGGTAAGACCGATGGCGTCATCAATAGCAAGACGACCTCGCTTGAGGCGGGCCGCCAGGGTTTCACCATCGTAATAAGGCATGGTGATATAAAGGTGGCCATCCGGGGTTTCATTGATATCGTGGATCACGCAAAT
Organism: Thioalkalispiraceae bacterium; assembly: GCA_050118115.1. GTDB lineage: Bacteria > Pseudomonadota > Gammaproteobacteria > UBA6429 > Thiohalophilaceae > SZUA-24. The sequence goes on along the minus strand of JASFLL010000200.1, from coordinate 2,689 downwards.
ATTGGGGTGATCGAGTTGCGAAGCCGCGCGTGCTTCAGCCATAAACCGCTGCCGACACGATTTGTCACTATGTAAATATGTGGGTAGAAATTTCAAGGCCACGTTCCGCTTCAGCCTTGAATCAAAGGCCTGGTAAACGACCCCCATTCCTCCCATGCCAATCTGCGACATAATCTGATGATGTCCAATTTCATCACCGCTCTTATAGGGCACGGTCAGATCCGGTAGGGGGGAAGTGGCTGGCTCGGCCTGGCTCCAGCCCCGACTGGCATCGACATGGGCATCCAGCAGGCTCATGACATCTTCCCGTAAGGCATCGTCGCCATCACAGGCCTTCGCCAGGTAGTCGGCCTGTTGTCCCGGGTCCATCTGCAAGGCTTCATCGAAGACGGACTGCAGTTTTTGCCAATACACGTTATCCATAAGTAATTGAATCACAGCTGTATTTACAGGGGAAGCAATGTCGTAATTTTATTCCGGCATTAGAATGATATTAAGCTTATTAATAAAGTGGAATTGATGAATATGTCCATCACATTGAGCATCTAACTATATGTAATTACAGACTATTTTTAACAGCACCCGAGTTTTAGGCTGCCAGTGAGGGAATTCCTCACTCCATGTCGCTTACATCTGTAACAAACACAAAAACAGGATGCGACAGGAGAAATGCCATGAAAAACCAAATAATAGAAATCAAAATGATCGTATTGTTGAGCATTACCATGATGATGACACCGGGAATTAGCCACGCAGGCTGGTTTAGCTCCAAGGTAGAAAATACCAAAGCCAGGGTGCAGGCACGCACTCATACAGTAGCGACAAAGGTAAAAGCTGCGCCCGGGAATATCAAGGACAGGGTGGAAGACATCTCAAACAAGCTCAATGAGATCTACTCGCAAGTTGAGGCCAACCGTCCGATTATGAATAAGGTGAAGAACGGCAAAATGATGCAATCTCTCAAGGAGGTTGTGGAATTCATGCAGGATTCACAGGAGGAGTATCAGTATTTTGCCAACGGTCAAGTGGACGATTTTCGTCGTGACATCCAGGATATGCTGTATGACTTCGGTTATATCGTTGAAGCATTTCCCGCCATCGAAAATGGTGACAAGATAATGGATAAGCTGGATAAAGTATCGAATTTGATTGATAAAATTCCCAGCCAGTTCTTGTTTATTGTGCATAAGGCAGTGGGTGAGAAGCTGGCAGATGTTCGTGAAAAAGTCGGCAACATCTCAAAAGATCTGGCCAGTTTACCCAGGTTACCAAAGCCAAGGATTCTGTTACAGGATCCTCATGCTTACGAGGTAGAGATGTGCAAACTGGTCGGTAGCCGTGCCAATGCCGTTCGTATCGCTGTCATTAAGGCCAGATTAAAGAGAATAATCTTTACCCTGAAAACCATCACCGATTATCTGCCAAATGATCTTACTTTCAATGTTACGGCTGTAGCTGGCGGTGGTTTCACAGCAACCAAACATCCAGCCCAGGCACCCTTCCAGATTCCATTAACGATTCTTGAGGCTGTGGAATTGACCATAGATAATAATGTCGCAATTGCAAATGCTTTATGCACAGACGTTGTACCAAAAAAGTAATTGAATTTAACCGAGACGTACGGGGGGGGGCAGTGCCCCCCTATTTTTTTGCCTGAATAATTCCCAGGATCAGTCACTGACTCTATGAGAGTTTTCATGCGTAGATGTATCATGCAGTCTCAATCCAATTCTGAAATAGTTTTGCCCCTTCGTTCAAGGTAGGTTTCTCGACCAACGGCCAGGATGAGTATAATTGTAAAAAACAGAGAGGCACCGACAGTACCAAGGTTCAGCCCGCCGCTATGTGACGGCTTTGTAAGCCAGTCACCAAAGGTTGCCCCAAATGGTCGTGTCAGTACAAATGCCAACCAGAACAATAATATGCCTGGTAATTTACTAAAATAATGTAATAAGACGATGACAGCGAGGGAGACGGTAAACAGGATGGCACTAGTAGCAAAGCCCAGGCCTAACTGATCGGCGACAAAATCACCGGCAGCAGTTCCCAGGGTATTGGCAACCAGGAAGGCCATCCAGTAAAAAACTTCAGAAGTGGTTGTTGTGATATTTTCAACGTTGATGCTTTTTTCAGTTGAATACCAGAGAAAAAGAATTATCAGCAAGATTGATATTAATACAGCTGAGCCTGTGGCATAGCCAAGGCCCAGGGTTCGATCGATGAAATCTGAAATGGCAGTTCCCGCAATCGCAGTAGCGGTAAATACCAGCCAGTAAGTAATGGGTTCATACCTCTTAATCAGTAATTTAAATCCAAACAAGGCCAAAAATATTCCCATAAACAACAAGATGGTACTGCCATAACCAAGCTGGTAAGTCATTGAAAACATATCGGCACCCGTTTCGCCCAGTGTGGTGGAAGCGATTTTGATTACCCAATACAAAAGGATTATGTGCGGAACACGATTAACAAAAGTTTGTGAAATATTCATAAGTATTCTGTCTCCAGGAATTCTTATTTTTTTCGACGCACCCAGTCTTGTACTGTCTGGATAAGAAAAGTATTTAAAACAATGAGGTGGCTTCAGTATCTGCGGTTAGATACGTACATCTGCTATGAGGGTAGCAGATATAACTTAACAGAAACTTATGGTAATTTGCTTTGGTTAAATATTTTACTATGTATCCTG
>JASFLL010000199.1:0-4413 GCA_050118115.1 Thioalkalispiraceae bacterium | reverse complement strand
CTTCCCCGATGGTCATTCCAAGTTGTTCTTCAATGGCTGGCATAGGTCGAATCCAAATAAGATGTCAAGCTAATAGATAGTATACTATCTATTATGCGTATTTATCCCAGATTCTTCAATAGCCTCTCACCATATTTTGTGTTGACCCCTCGGCCTGTGAAACCTTATTGATAGCCGCAGGCTAAAGTGTTCATTTGCCTGATGCCGAGGCGTTATCGCTCTGTAAAAATGCCTGTGACAGCGCATGATAGATGGGCTGCGGGCAGACCAGGTGCGAGACACCGTAGGCAATGAACGACGTCGTTATCAATGCCAGCAGCATTTCCTGGTTATTCGTCATTTCCATAACAATGATAAAGGCGGTCAGCGGTGACTGCACCACACCAGAAAAATAGGCTACGGTTCCCAGAATTACCATGACCGCCAGCGGGGCGACGGGTAACCAGTGACCGAGATTAGCACCCACCCCTGCACCCGTGGCCAGCGAGGGCGCAAAAATTCCACCTGGGATCCCGCTCAGATAAGAGGCAAGGGTCGAGCCCATTTTCGTTAATGGATAGATCGGATCCCAATCTGCCTGGCCTGTAATGATCGCTTTAGCTGTGTTGTAACCGGTACCTGATGAAGAATAGTTAGAAACATAGGCAATAATCGCCACAATCAGGCCACAGACGAAAGCCACCAGATAAGGATGTGCTCGCATGAGGGGTACCAGACGACGTGAACCTCCAATCAATGCACTGGAAAACAGCCCCCCCAGCAATCCACCGACGATGCCACAAACCGGTACCGCCAGCCAACTGCTCGCACCAGCCATGGCCGCATCCGATGTTCCGAAGTAATGATAAGGTCCCAGTGTAGCCAGTGCCGTCACACCGGCAATCACAACACCGATGGTCACAATACCACTGGTGCGCTGCTCGAAGCTTTTACTCATTTCTTCGATCGCGAACACGATCCCCGCCAGTGGCGTGTTAAAGGCAGCAGCGATACCAGCGGCACCGCCTGCCAGGATCAATCCCCGCTCCATGTAGTGCGCGGGGAACCGGGCAAAACGCCCTAGTGAATACATAATAGATGCGCCAATATGGACTGATGGCCCTTCCCGACCAATCGATGCACCCACTGTTAACCCTGCCAGGGTCAGCAGGATTTTGCCCACGGCGATGCGTAACGACAGCACGATACTCTTGCGCCGTGACTCCAGGGCTGCAATAGCCTGCGGGATACCACTACCCTGTGAACCAGGGAACAGGTTGCGTGTCGCCCAGGCCAGGCCGGCCATCACCAAAGGCGTCACGACGAGCGGCACCCAGGGACCATACTGCGTCAGTTTGTGAAACAGCGCATCAGCATGCTCGGCCAGTATTGCAAACAGGGCACATAACCCACCGACCAGCAAGGCTCCGAACCAGAAAACCAGTCTCACTTTCCACGCGGAAGGTGAAAACAGCTTGCGCTGGTTACGGCGCAGATGTCGGCGAAACGAATTACTGGTTCGCCCAAAACGCAATTTCATATTCATTTCCTTTTAAAAAAATTTTTCCTGCCAGGCGCACCCCGCCATTAATCACGCTTATGATTAAGGGAGGCACCCGGCAGATAAATTTCAAGATAAGTATGGTGACGGCATCGACAATTAAAATCAAACCGATGTCTGGTTTTGAGTCCCGTCAGGACTGTACCCAATATTTGACAGTAACCAACCTGTATCCACTAGCCCTGGGCTCGTACCGGGATCATCTCCGGAGCCTGCTCCTCATGCTCCAGCGCCGGTTGATTATCATCAACAAACGGTACCGTTGCACACTCCTTGAAGCAACGCGCTGTACAACGTTCACAGACTGACTTGTCGAGTTTCTGGAAAATGCCATGCAGGGCTGCAGACTTGGTCTGGAAAATATTGTTCGCATTAATCTTGTCCAGGACATGACACTCTTCCAGTGAATCCCACAGGCCCTTCTTGACGTTAATCAGATAGAAACCGCCTCCCCTGGCCCGACGTGCCTCTGCTTCATTACCCAGCACATCAGCCGCCGCAATATCGACAAAACTGATCCCCTGCGCCACGATGGCCAGGTGTTTCTGTCCAGGACGTTGTTGTTCCAGGCGCGCAAATTTTTCACGAATATAAGCCACTGAGCCAAAGAACAGGTTGCCATCAATCCTGGCAATATGTAACTGCGGACATTCCTGTAAATGATCATTTTCATCGACCGTTGAAAACTTGCGATTCGGTAAGTGCGGGTTCGGTACCCGGCTAACAATACGTGGTTTCGAAACCCGCATCAGATAGGTCACCAGCGACAACAGGATACCCGCCATGATTGCAAACTCCAGGTCCAGAAACAGCGCGGACAAAAAAGTGGTCAGGAAGATTGCTCGTTCTGAATTTGATGATTTGAATATGTGTTTAATAGCCGGGATGTCGATCAAGCCCCAGGCAACAATGAACAAAATTCCGGCCATAGCCGCATTCGGCAAATAGGCGACCAGTGGTGCAATGGCCAGGACAATGAAAATCTCAAGAAAACCGGCAATCATGGCGCTCATTGGAGTCTTTGCGCCGGCCTGGTAATTCAGACTGGTGCGATTAAATGAACCGGTGGCCACATAACCGGAAAAGAAACTACCGGCGATATTCGACAGACCCTGTCCGATAAACTCCTGGTTACCATCGACCAGCTGACCACTGCGAATACCCACTGCACGGCCAATGGAAATCGCCTCGGTTAAAGCAAACAAGGTCATCGCCAGAGCGGCTGGCGCCAGTTTCTGGATAGTATCAAGTGAAAAGTCCGGTGCAGACAATGGTGGCAAAGTCTGTGGTAAGGCACCTACTGTCTTGATAGCCGTAACATCGTGACCAAACATCAGATTCAATGCCACACCGAGAAAACTACCCGCCAGCAATGCCACAATCAGAAAAGGAATTTTTGGAAAACGCTTTTTGAAAAACAAACCTGAAACCAGGGTCAGCATCGCAATGGAAACGATATACCAGTTTACATTGGGTATTTGCTCGATAAAGTGTCCAAGGGTATCAAACAGATTACCTTCACGCGGGATCGCCACACCAAAAAAGTTTTTTAACTGTTTACTGGCAATCAGTATCGCCGCACCGGTGGTAAAACCCACCACCACTGAATGCGAAATAAAATTCACAATGGCACCCATGCGGGCAAAACCCAGTACCAGTTCGATCACACCCACCATAAAAGTCAGCGTCAGGGCCAGGGCGACATACTCCGGGGTCATGGGTTCGGCGTAGACACTCAGTGAGGAAAGCAGAACGATTGACGCCGCAGTCGTCGGACCTGACATCAGGTGCCAGGATGAACCAAAAAAGGCAGCGATGATCGGGGGAATCATGCCCGCATACAGACCATATTGTGGTGGCATACCCGCAATCGCGGCAAATGCCACGGCCTGTGGCACCACCACAATGGCCACGGTTAAACCTGACATCAAATCAGCCTTGATCGTGCCCTTGTTGACGCGATGTTTCCATAACAAAAACGGCAGTAATCTTGTCTGCCAGGTTGCATATTGTTTTTTTGACATATTTAACTAGACCTCAACTTAATTTCTTAAACTGTTTCGTGGGGCACAGACCCCTATCGACGCCATTCAGGCATCGAGGCAACACAAGGATGTCGCTCAAACCGCTTCAGATGCGATGACCGCCAGTCATGGCGTGGCTAACGAGCATGTCGTCCTTGTTGCTGACATTCATTTCAGCGAGAGTTTTTGCAGCAATGGGATTGCCTGCTGCAGCTGAACGCTGCAACCACATCATTGCTTTGCTTGGATCGCGTTCGACTGCCCAGCTGCCATCGCGATAGCGCATGGCCAACTCAAATTCGGCTACGGGGTCACCGTGTTCAGCCCTGTTTGTAAGGGCTTCGGTCGATTGCGTGCTGGTAGAACTGGCTTTGATGGTACGCCAGACTGCAAAGAGAGAATTCAAACTGGTTGAATCAATTTGTTCTGCAAGAACAGCGAGTGAATTTTCCCCCCGATGCAAATCTTTAGCCGGCAGCGGCGTTTTACGATAAAGCTCAACTAAATCCTGATGGGCACGTGCTTCTCCCAAATCAGCCGCCTTACGCAACCAGAATTCAGCTTTATCCTGCTTGCCCTGATTCAGCAAATACTCTCCAAGCTGTAACTCTGCATCGCGACTACCCGCATGGGCGGCTTGTCGCCACCAGTACACTGCCTGCTCCATGCTGGCATGATCGATGGCCGGACCTTTCTGGCGATGGGCATAGGTATTAGCCAGTGTATCGGCAGCATAGGCATTTCCACCCTTTGCCGATGCGGTTAACCAGTATTCGCTATTAGCGGAGTCCGGCTTCAGACCTAAACGTCCTTCGCGATAAGCAAGTCCGAGCTGTAACTGGGCATTAT
>JASFLL010000198.1:0-4414 GCA_050118115.1 Thioalkalispiraceae bacterium | reverse complement strand
CAGGTTGTCGGTGGACAAGGCCAGCAACATGGTAAACATAAAGGCTTGATACATTGCATGATACAACCGCATGCCACGCTCGGTAGTCTTGCCGGTTTCGCACACATAGCGCATATAAGGACGGGAGAAAATTGATGTGGTCATGCCCACAAACGCCGTCAGCACCAAGAGATAGACATTAAACGCATCCACGCGGAAACTCATGCCGGCCACTTCACCGCCCCGGGCCACTTGCCAAGCCAATACGGCCGCCGCCGCAAACGTGGCCGTGCACACCGCCACATTCAACCAACCGGCCCAGCTCAGGCGCCGCATCCATGCCAGGACCGCCACGCCGACTAACGGTAAAAACACGGTAAGCAGCAACGCGCTCATTGGCTTTCCTCGCCGGTTTCACTCAGCTGATTCAAGCGGTCCACATCCAGCGAATCGATGCTTTCGCGGATGCGAAAGAAGAACACCCCGAACAACACCATGGCCACCAGCACGTCGAACGCCACTCCCAGTTCGACCACCAAAGGCATGCCGCCGGTGGCGGACACCGCCGCGAGGAATAAGCCGTTTTCCATGGACATAAATCCCAGCACCTGGGCAATGGCTTGCTGGCGAAACACCATCATCAACAACCCGATCAACACCAGCGCCAGGCTTACCGCGAGTATGTTGCGGGTGAATAACAACTCCTGCTGCACAATAGGCAACACCAGCCAATAGCTGAAAATCACCAGGCCCACGGCGGCCATGATGACCAGTGCCGGATGGCGCAAAGGCTGGCTATGGCGATCCAGTTCCAAGCGCCGCACCAGGCGGTGCAGCATCCAGGGGATGAACAACGCTTTAAGGCCGAAAGTAAGCAAGGCGGAAAAATACAAATGGGTTAACTGTCCGGTAGCCGCCACGACGGTGGTGACCGCCGCCACCAGCGCCCCCTGCCAGGCAAATGCGCGGATAGCGGCCACCAATTTGGCCTGTTCCAACAGCACAAATGAGGTGAATAGCGCCAATGCCGCCAGCACCAGCATCAGCTGCTCCAACCACGGCATTTGGTTCACGAGCCCACCTCCAGAATAACGTGACTCAGCAGCCCCAGAAGCGCCAGCAATAAAGCCAGGTTAAGGAAGGCCGGCACTCTGAACAAACGCATTTTGGCCAGCACGGTTTCGGCCGTGGCCAGGGCCGCCCCCAGCACACCGAGCTTGAGCACCACCACTGCCAGGCCGAAACTCAAACTGGCAAAACTGTCTTGCTGCGCAATCCCCCAGGGGAAAAACACATTGGCGATGAGCGCGCCGTACAACATGAGCTTGATCTGCGCGGCCCACTCCATCAACGCCAGATGCCGACCCGAGTATTCCAGAATCATGGCTTCGTGCACCATGGTAAGTTCCAGGTGCGTGGCGGGATTGTCCACCGGGATGCGCCCGGTTTCGGCCACCGCCACCAGCAGCAGACCAGCCAAGGCGAACAGAAATGAAGGCCGCAACACACCGCCGATGCTCAGCTGGTATTCCACGACGCTGGCGAGATTGGTGCTGTGGGCCGTCATGGCCAGGGTAAAGATCGCCATCAACATGGCCGGTTCCGCCAGAGCAGAGATTAGCATTTCGCGGGACGCGCCCATGCCGCCGAAAGCCGTGCCCACATCCATGGCGGCCAGCGCCAAAAAAAACCGAGCCAGTGCCAGCAAACCCGCCACCACGATGACATCGGCGATGACCGCGGTGGGTAAATGAGTGGCAATCAAAGGCACCGCCGCCGCTGCCAGCCAGGTTGCGCTGAACACCACATAGGGTGCGGCTCGAAACAGCAACGACGCGGTGTGCGCCATGCGCGCTTCCTTGTAAAACAGTTTGTACAGCTCTCGGTAGGGTTGCCATAGCGGAGCGCCGCGCCGGCCTTGCAGTACGGCCTTGAGCTTGCGCACCCAACCCGTCAGCAACGGCGCCAATGCGGCATACAACAATACCTGCAGCAATGCCAACACCCAGGTGAACGCGTGCGTTGAAAACATCACGCGATGATCCATAACAACACCAACAAAGTCGCCAACGACCAGCCAAGATAGACGCGAATATTACCCGACTGCAAGTGTGTGACACGGCGCGCGGCGCTCTCCACCATGCGTTTAATGGGAAGATAGAACAGCCCCCAAGCCCGGTCGCTAATGATTAAACGATGACGCAAACGGCCGTCTTCCTGCGACTCCACCGCTTCTTCGATATGGAACAACAAACCGAATACCCGCCGTATGGGTTGAGCGAACGCTGTCGATGTATATTGCATGAGCGGTGTGGGCGGTGCAAAACCGCAGTCCCAGGCATCGCAACGGCGCACCCGCCGGGCGCCGCGGCCCACCAGCCACAAACCCAGCCCTAAGGCGATCAAGACCGCGATGGCCACCAACGGCGCACCGTAACTGGCCACATTAGGCGAAATCGGCGTAAGCCAAAGCCAGCCGTGAGCGGTGGCTTGCACCAGGCCGGCACCCAGGACTTGCTGCGGCACCACATTGATTAAGTCAATGATCGGCGTGGGCAGCACGCCAGCCAGCAGGCATAAGGCCGCCAACAGCCCCTGGCCTGCACGCATACTAAGGGGCACGCGACGGGCCCGGCGCACATGGCGGCTACGGGCCTGACCTAGAAACGCAATGCCGTATACTTTGACAAAACACGCCGCCGCCAAGGCGCCGGTCAAAGCCAGCACCGCCGCGGTGATGGGAACCAGGCTGCGCATAACACCGCTGTCCAGTTGCCAGGCTTGTAGTGCCGCTTGAAAGGTAAGCCATTCGGAAACGAAACCATTGAATGGTGGCAACGCCGAAATGGACAAGCATCCCACCAGAAAAAACAAGCCCGTCCACGGCATGCGTCGCAGCAAGCCTCCCATTTGTTCCAGGTCCCTTTCGTGGGAACTGTGCAATACCGCGCCGGCCCCAAGAAACAGCAAGCTCTTAAACAACGCATGATTCAAGGCGTGATAGAGTGCCGCGATAAAAGCCACCGCGCCCAACAGGCTCTGTCCCGAGCTCAGGAACAGCAGTGACAAACCCAGGGCAATGAAAACAATGCCGAGATTTTCCACCGAACTGTAGGCGAGCAAGGATTTAAGATCGTTTTGCATCATTGCCAACAACACGCCGCTCAAAGCCGACACGCTGCCTATAGCCAGCACCGTCACCGCCCACTGCCAATGAAATTGACCGATGAGGTCAAACACAATGCGGATGAATCCATAGACGGCGACTTTAAGCATGACGCCCGACATGAGCGCGGAAATATGCGAAGGCGCCACCGGATGAGCCTCCGGCAACCAGGCGTGCATCGGCACCAGGCCCGCCTTCATCCCGAAGCCGAAAAACGCCAGCGCAAACGCCACGCTGGCCCAGCCGAATGTCAGCGGGGCTTCGCGCATTGCATCGAAGGAGAATCCACCACCGCTGGAAGCCAATACACCAAAGCCCAGTAAAATAGCTAAGCCGCCAATATGAGCCATGAGCAAGTATAAAAACGCCGCGCGGCGGTTAGCGGCGTGCTCATGATGAAAGGCCACCAGGAAATAACTCGCGAGCGACATCACTTCCCACGCCACCATGAAAAGAAACGCCCCGTCCGCCAGCACCACCAGCAACATGCCGGCGAGAAACAATCCGGCAAAACCGCCCAACGCCACCAGTGAGTCGCGACCATGTTCGAAACCGCGCACATAACCCGGACCGTACACGCCCACCGCCAGGCTTACCACGCCGATCACACAAAGAAAAAATCCTGCCAGCGCATCCAAGCGCACCCGCCATGGCATCCACGGCAAGCCTAGCGGTAGCTCGGCTACCGTTACTCCTCCTTGCACCAACACAACAAGACCCGCCACCAGCGCCGCGGCGCCGGCCGCCGCAAACAAGGGCATGCCCACCACCCGGAGCACGGAACGCACCCAAATGGTAATAACGGACACCCCGGCGGACAACAAAGCCAGCGTCACAGCCAGCGCCGCTAGCCATAATCCCATCGAGCCCATGCTTTAAGTCGCCCCGCTCTCGGGTTCCGGCGGTGCCTTCAAGCGCACACCCCGGCCGCCGCCCGTGCTCGTCGCACCCTCGGCAATCAATTCCACGCCGGCGCGCTCCAAAGCGTCCACCACTTTCACCAGCGACTCCACATTACCGCGCACCTGGCCGCCGCTGGCCTCCATCCGTTGAATTGTGGGCAGCGACACCCCCGCGGCTTCGGCAAGCCGGCGTTGATCCATGCCGAGCAGAGCGCGCGCGGCGCGCATTTGGGGAGCTGTAATCATGTCCGAATCCTGTAAAGTAAACTCATGTTTTAAACATGAATAATATGGTTTAAAAACTAATGTTTCCTAAGTTAAACATTAAAACAGATAATTAAAAAATATCAAGGGACGCGGCAAATTT
>JASFLL010000197.1:0-4426 GCA_050118115.1 Thioalkalispiraceae bacterium | reverse complement strand
TATGACGACCAGGCTTTACCGCTTATCAGTTTTAACTACCTGGGGCAGTTTGATAATGATAATGGCGCAACTGCCAGCAAAAAAAATGGGGACTGGCAGTTCTCTGATTTTACCGTGGGTAACTGTAGCGATGAAAGGAACAGGGAGAATAATATCATCAGTGTTAGTGGTCTAGTCCTGGATGGTTGTCTGCAATTCGCGTTAAGTGTGAAATGGGATGATGTACACAGCCAGAAACTCGTAGAAGCCTTTGAGGCATCGTTGCTGGCAATAGAGGCTTATACCAGAAATATTAACCGGTGTTATCTAACTCCCAGTGATGTCGATTTTTTGGTGAATGATAATATCCTGTCCAGATTGCAGGAAAAGAATGATATTGCCGGTCTGTATCGTGCCAATAGCTTGCAGCAAGGTTTTGTCTATCATGCCCTGCGTCAGGGTGAGGTCGATGATGCCTATATTGTGCAGGCGCAATGGTTGTATCGCAATGAGATGGATGGGGCGTTATTTAAAAAATCCTGGGAACTGGCCCAGGAACGATTTGAAAGTTTGCGGCTGCGTTTAAACTGGGACGATCAAATAATCCAGGTTATAGATCATCATGCTACATTTGAGTGGTATGAAGATGACTATAGTGCGTTATCTGAAGATCAACAACAGAACAAGTTGCGAGAATTATTAGAGCTGGACCGTCAAAAACCGTATGACTTATCCCGTAGCGGATTATTTCGGATTTATTTTATAAGGCTGGGCAAAGCAGGCTACTGTTGTTTGTTTAGCCATCACCATGCCATCCTCGATGGCTGGAGTAATGCTATCCTGTTGGATTTTGTGCATGAGGTTTATCTTCGTCTGTTACATGGTGAAAATATTAAGGTTGACATCGATACCAGTTATACGAGTGCGCAACGTTATATACAGGAAAATTATGAAAAAGACCGGGCGTATTGGGAAGCGCATATAAAACAGTTGATGTCGCGCAGTGATTTGAATGGCTTGTTAAAGGTGAAGGCCAGAAAAGAAGGTTTACGTTTAAGCGAGTATCAGCATGTATTTGAACCTAAAACTGGGCGCAGTTCTCAGGTGTTACGTTGAATGCCATTCTGCAATATGCATGGCATCATGTATTACGAGTTTACGGACAAAGCCAGCAAACAGTGGTTGGCACTGTTGTATCAGGAAGGAATCTGCCGGTTTCTGGCATAGAAGGATCAGCAGGTCTGTTTATCAATACCCTGCCTCTAATAGTGGATCATGAAGTACTCGATGGAGAGAGCGTTGTTGATGCGATCAGGCGAGTACAGGATTATATCCAGGAGCTAAATAGCCACAGTAACGTCAACCTTTCATCCCTGCAATCTGGTGGTGAGCGGATTTTCGATAGCCTGTTTGTCTATGAAAATTATCCAGATATAGTTAATGAAGATAGCGCTGGCTACTTTAGAACAGAGTTTATAAGCGGCAAAGAAAAAGTCGATTATCCGGTCAGTATGGTTGTTCATGAAACTGACAACCTCAGTTTAACTTATAGAATTGAATATGCAGGGGAGTTGTTTGATCGGGCTACTATTGACAGGTTGATTAGTTTAATCAGGGAGCTGCTCACGCAGGTATCAAGGGTGAATAATCCCGACGAGTTTTATTATCTTGATTGCATTAAAACTGAAACTGTCTTACATGAATGGAATACAACACAAACAGACTACATCCACGACCGGACCCTGCCATCCCTGTTTGAGGCGCAGGTGGAATCGAACCCGGCGGCCACGGCGCTGGTCTATGAAGACCAGGTCCTGAGCTATGCAGAGTTAAATCAACGGGCCAACCAGCTTGCCCAGTACCTGATTGCAGAGTATGACCCACAGCCGGACAGCCTGATTCCCTTATATTTAGAGCGCAACGAGCACATGCTGATTGCGATTCTGGCGGTACTCAAAACAGGTGCCGCTTATGTCCCACTCGATCCAGGTTATCCTTCGGAGCGGATACGTTATTGCCTGGCAGACACCCGGGCACAGGTTATTTTGACCAACGCCGTACATGAAGCCGCGTTAACACCGCTTTGCCAGTCAGCTGACGAGACTATCTCTGTGGTAGCTGTTGACCGTGCTGAGCTGGCTCCCGTGCTGGCGCAACAGTCAGAGGCAAACCCGGTGGGTCGCAGTACGGCGACGCACCTGGCCTATGTGATCTATACCTCGGGAACGACGGGCCAGCCCAAAGGGGTCATGATTGAACATCATAGCGTGGTTAACCTGGTGACCATGCAGTCAAAAGCCTTTGACCCGCACCTCCATCGCTATCTCTGGTTCGCCAACTACGTCTTTGATTCTCATGTTGCAGAGGTTTTCACTGCTTTACTCAAAGGCCATACCTTATATATTGCGAGCGAAGCGATCCGAAAAGATCCGGCCTTGCTGAACCAGTACCTGCGTACGCATGCGATAGAGATTGGAACGATACCGCCGGCCCTGCTGGGATATGACGAGCTGTTTGCCATCAGGACGATCATTGCGGCGGGCGAGAAGTTAAACCAGAGCGTACTGGAACGTTACCTGGACAGTGACGTGAATATTATCAATGCCTATGGTCCGAGTGAAACCACGGTATGTGCGAGCATGAATATTTACGCGGACAATGACTCGCCGGCTATCTCATCCAACATCGGACAACCGATCGGCAATGTCACCGCTTACGTTTTGAATGAGCAGCAGGTACCCCTGCCGGTGGGAGCGGTGGGTGAGCTGTACCTGGGTGGTGTCGGTGTGGCACGCGGCTACCTGAACAATCCGGGGTTAACGGCCGATAAATTCATTGAGAATCCATTCCAGACCGAGGAAGAAAAAGCAGCCGGTTACAACGGCCGCCTGTACCGGACCGGTGATCTGGTGCGTTGGCTGGAAGAAGGTCGCCTGGAATATATGGGTCGTAATGACTTCCAGGTGAAGATCCGGGGTTACCGGATTGAGCTGGGTGAGATTGAAAATGTGTTATCCCGTTATCCCGGTATACAGCAAAGCGTGGTGCTGGCCCAGCGTTTATCGGGCGACCAGGGTCAGCCGGTGCTGGTGGGTTACTACGTATCGGAGTCTGCGCAGGCGGTTGAATCGTTGCGGGAGCACCTGTCATCCCAGTTACCGGCATACATGGTGCCTGTGACGTTGGTGCATTTGCGCGAGCTGCCGTTAACTATTAACGGAAAGCTGGATCGAGAAGCCCTGCCGGTACCAGAACTGACGGCCAAAGAGCAGTATGTTGCACCGGGAAATGATCTGGAACGTAACCTGTGTGAGATCTGGGCCGAGGTACTGGGACTACCTGTTGAGGAAGTGGGGGTTGAGGATAACTACTTTGACCTGGGTGGAGATTCAATTTCGATAATGAAGGTGAGCAAAAAAATATCAACACTGCTACCTGCATTAAATATTCAGATCGCAACACTATTTAAATACCCGACAATTAAAAAGTTAACCAGACATATACTGTCGCCAAAACAAAAAAGCCATACCAGTAAAAATACACACATGGAACAATTGGGTGAGCCAATTGCGGTTGTAGGTATGTCTGGAGAATTTTCCGGGAGCACGAATATAGAAGATTACTGGGAAAAGATATTGGCAGGGGAGGAGTGTGTAGAGCGCATTGATAAGAGTGAGGCTGAACAGTATGGAATACCATTGTCCTTTTACGATGACCCTGCATATATACCAGTAGGTGGGTGTCTGCATGATTTTGATCAATTCGATCCCTCATTCTGGGGAATGTCAAAAAATAATGCGAAACTACTGGACCCGCAGGTCAGGAAATACTTGCAACATAGCTGGTGGGCATTAGAGCAATCAGGTTGTATACAGCAACGTAGTTCAGTAAAGACCGGTGTATTTGCTGGCATTGGTGTTAGCAGTTATTACGAAACGCGTATTCGTAATAACCCTGATGCTGAAAGTTTTGCAAGCGATTTTGAGTTAGGACGCCTGAATACACATGAATTTATGGCTGCCCGAGTCAGCTACTTATTAAAACTTACCGGGTTGTCAATGCATATAAATACAGCATGCTCGACATCCCTGGTTGCGATTGTTGAGGCTTGTAAGAACCTGGCGATGGGAACGTGCGATATTGGACTGGCCGGTGGCGTATATATTCCCATGCCGGAACAACACGGCTACTTTCATCAACCTGGAATGATATTTTCCGATGACGGCCATACAAGGACATTTGATGCAGAGGCCAGTGGGACGCTGAGTGGTGCGGGTGTGGGTGTCGTTGTGCTTAAACGCCTGTCGGATGCCCAGGCTGATGGCTCCAGAATACTGGCGGTTATTAAAGGTTATGCAAGTAATAATGATGGGGATCGAAAAGTCGGCTTCACTGCTCCCAGTGTCATGGGGCAAACAGAATGTATCCTGGCTGCGCAAGAGATGTC
>JASFLL010000196.1:0-4438 GCA_050118115.1 Thioalkalispiraceae bacterium | reverse complement strand
TCAGCACTGCTTGCAAATGTTCTGCCGCCAATGGTTATGGCGGTACTTTTTATCTTAATCACCATGTATTACACCATAGTCATGTTCAGTATGATTGGATATACCATCTATCAATACCATGAGGAGCTTGGTTTTAGCATCGATGTCGATTATGAGGAAACCGATGAAGGAAAATCAAAACTGGCACAACAGGATGAAAATCCGGTACTCGCGCAGCTAAACCGCTTAATCGTGGATGGTAAGAACAGTGAGGCAGTTGCGTACATGAAAGATGCAATTGCCAGAGAGCCAATGAACGTCGAACTGCTGGACCGCTATTACAAGTTACTCAAACTGGAAAATAATCCTAGCCTGATACTTGAAGCAGGAGAAAATTATATTCCGAAATTAGTTCAACTTGGTCGATTGAATACGGCGCTTGACTTGTTTCAGGATTGTATTAGACAGAATAAACAATTCGCACTCAAAGACCCGGAGGCGCTCAGTGCTATGGCTAAAAATGCAAAACTTCTGGGGCATCCCAAACTTGTGATTAACCTGTTGAACGGTTTTGCGAAACGCTTCCCGAAGCGACATGATATCCCCGAACTATACCTTCTGGTTGCAAAAGCTTTATCGGAAGAATATAAGCAGGACGCAAAAGCCAAACAGTTACTTGAAGATTTGATAAGCAAGTACCCGGATCATCCTGCTATCCCAGAAATCAGGAATTTCAACGATATCGTGACGAATCTAATGGCAAGCCAGACAGCTTAATGAACAATATCTTGCTATGATCAAACCTTGTTTGCTTTGACAAGATGGTTTGCTTCGTTTGAATCAGGAAAGTACTTTAACACCATCTGGTAATAATGACTGGCCTTGTCCTGGTTTTGTTGTTGTTCAAAAGCGTAGGCTGTCTGGCTAAGTAAGGAAGCAAGGTCCGGTAGCTTTGTGGCTTTGGGCATAAGTATTCGAATGATTTTCTCTACCGTATCCATAAAGCCGGCCTTGGCGAAGCGAGAGGCCAGTTTTAAACAGATCAAGGCATTCAGTCGTGGGGCAGGTTTGGCCTGACGAATATAATCATTGAAGACCTGGTTTGCTAGTGAATGCCCCTTGTTGGAATCAATACAAATCTTAAAGATAGTGGCTGCTGATTGATGATAGTCTTCTGAATCCGGAGTCGTCTTTGAGACAGTATACAGATGTGACAAAACTTCCAGACTGGTTGGCTGTTCTTTCAATAACTGCTTGAAGATTCTTTTGGCGGCCTCAAATTTCATATTGCGCATTAGCTCAACGCCACGCTCAAAATCAGCGGCATATTGCTTTTGCTGTTCCGGCTTTTCTATGTAATCCAGATTGATACTCCTGTTCAAATATCGATTAGAAAAGCCGATGATTGCACCACCGAGTAAGCCGCCGAAGTGGGCCATGTATGCAACCCGACTTTCGGGGGCAGCAAAGAACTGGATTAATTCGTTGAGCAGCCACACGGCCAGAATTAATAATGCGGGTGCCATAAATACACCCATATAAAAAAATACAAAATAAAAAAAGTTGATCTTTCGCAAGCCGAACAAAGCTGCATAGATACCCATCACTCCGGAGATTGCCCCAGAAGCACCCAGCATACCCTGGCTTTCAGGATGTATCAGCCAATAGAAGCCAACTGCTGCCAGGCCGCCGATAACATAAGCTATGGCATACATACGCCAACCAAGGATAATCTCGACAGTAAAACCAACAATGAACAGCACGACCATGTTACCGAACAGGTGCATTGGTGAACCATGTAAAAACATATGTGTGATCAAACCGACGAGGCGTGGTTCTGCAGGTGAAAAGCTGTAATTTGTCGTGACTACAGCGTTAAGATATTTTTTGTACTGAGTACGTTGTTGCTGCCAGACCGCATAATCCTTGCTGCCTTTGTCAACGAGATTATCGGCTCGTATTATCTTCTGAAAGTCGTTATCTCTTTCCAGCGCACTATAAATTTCCGGATCTTTACCGTTTGCATGTTCTCCTGGTTCTGCCGTGAATAATTGATTGTATTTTTCCTCCTGCTGGTTTGTTTTCAAATATGTTGCATACAACGGGTATTCGATAGTAGGCAAGTCAGATTCCAGGTAGTACTCAACTGCTCGCTCATACTTCCTGCCATCTCCGGATTGGATCACAAAAAACACGAATATGTTTATCACTATAATTGCAAGCGTGATGAGAGGTGGATTTTTCCAGTCAATTTCTCGAAAGAAGGGTAATATCAGCATAGTGCTTTTTCTACCACAAAATTGTCGGGTTTACAGCTCCAAAAACTAAAAAGTACAATTGCGCGGCGATGGTCATTACTACTGTTATTGTGAATATCCTGTCTCGTAGCTAAAAACCAGGTCAAAAAGCGATCGATTGTAATATTAGTGATTTTTAATATTACCGGTAATTCCACTGTACAGTATAGATTTAGCTACAATTGATGAATTGTTGTTCCATATGAAGTGCAAATAGTTTTTCCTAAAATTATAAGGAGGGGGTATTTTGGCCGGGGCCCAGGTATTTTCATGGTGATTTGTAGTTTCGATACTTAATTTCAGTAATAAGTCATGGTGTGCTATGCAGGCGATTTTATTCGATCTAGATGGTGTGTTTTACATCGGCGATCAACTTATCGATGGTTCGCTGGATGCCCTGCATTGGTGCAATGAAAATCACATTCCTTATCTGTTCATCACAAATACTACCTCAAAACCGCCACAGGCGATTGTTAAAAAATTATTGGCTCTGGGTATCGAGACGGGGGTGAGCAGGATCCTCTCGCCGCCGGTTGCCACAGTCGACTGGTTAAAACAGCAGGGGATTCAACGCATTTCACTCTACATAGGTGAACAGACACGCTCAATGTTTAGCGAATTCCAGCTTGTTAACGAGCCGGATGAGCCGAGCGAGGCGGTAATTGTTGGTGACATGGGTGAGGGCTGGAGCTTCCAGGTTATGAACCGGGCCTTTCGGCAATTAATGCAGACGCCACCACCCGTTATGATCGCCCTGGGTATGACGCGTTACTGGCGGGCGCCGGACGGACTACGTCTGGATGCAGGTGCGTATGTGTCTGCCTTACAGTATGCAAGCGGAATTGAACCAGTCGTATTGGGTAAGCCGGCACAGGCCTTCTTTGATGCTGCCACACAACGCCTGGCCGTTAATCCGAGTGAAGTATTAATGATTGGAGATGACATCAAGGGTGATATCGATGGTGCGCAGCAAGCAGGTATCCATGGTCTGCTGGTTCGCACTGGAAAGTTTCGACCAAGTGACCTTGATAGCCAAATTCAGCCCTATGCAGTAATCGATTCTATTGCAGACCTGCCCAGCTGGTGGCTGCTAAGACAAAAAAGTAGTTAATCTAGTCACAACCAGGAATAACTAGGATAACGTTCATCACAAGATACTACTATGAACTCAGATACCACCAACGACCTGCCTGATGCAAGGGATGGCCTCTCCCACAAGCAACGGATCATTTTGTATTGTCTCGAGCAGCTTCTAAAGGAACGTGGGGATCGTAATGTCCCGACAGCCATGCTCTATGGCAGGGTAATTGAACATCTGGATATGAGTATCAAAGAATTTCAGGCTGCAATAACGGTACTTAATATTAAGAACTTATTTTGATACTGAGATCGCCGTGTTGTATTCAAAATAAATCTGTTCTGAGTCCAGTGCCGGACCTTATATATTGACGATAGCGTAGGTCATAGCTTAGTTGATTATTTATCTGTCGGAATCAATACGGATTCGATGCGATTACGGCCACTTTTTTTGGCCAGATACAACGCCTTGTCAGCGTGTTCGAGCAGGCTTATTGTATCACATCGTTCTGCATCTAAGCCTGTCACCAGGCCAATACTGATGGTAACAAAGTCTGCTATTGGTGATGACTCATGTTGTATCTGTTGTTGTGACACAACTTTTAATAATTGTTCTGAAAGCAAACTGGCTTGCGGTGCATCAATATCTGGTAATATGATACAGAATTCTTCACCACCATATCTTGCAACCAGATCACTGGCGCGTTGAAAATGCTTTTTTATCAGGTTGGCAATTGTTTGTAGACACTTGTCCCCGGCAATATGACCATAGGTATCATTGTAGTTCTTGTAATAATCAATATCACACATAAGTAACGACAAAGGAGCGTGGTGTCGTTGGGCACGGCGAATTTCATTTTGTAGCGTGTTATTGAAATAACGACGGTTATACAGGCCTGTCAGTGCATCCTGATTCGCAATTAACTCCAGTTTTTCGTTGGCCTCCTGAAGTTCAGCAGTGCGTGCTGCAACTAGTTTTTCCAGGTTCTTTTGTTGTGCGAGAAGTTCATCCTCGGCTTTTTTCTGTTCGGTAATATCAATACCAGTTGCAATTACAAACGCTAAGTTACCATCCTCATCTCCTA
>JASFLL010000195.1:0-4441 GCA_050118115.1 Thioalkalispiraceae bacterium | reverse complement strand
CGATTAATCGCACTACTTGCCACACTGGGCCTGATAATTTACCTCTTACCCTCCGAGCTCTGAACAAAAATTTCCGTACTTTTTATCCGATGAATCTGATTCATTCTCAGTCCTGAACCCTACTTTTTTTAGACTTTTTGCCAAACTTGCGTTATATATAAAAATAGAGGAAATAAAGCAGCCAATTTTATATTAAGCGGTAAAGAAATTTCACTGACATGAAACCTAGCTTTGAACTGATAAACCAAGCTACAGGGAATGACAATCTATTTCGCCAACTTCTGGAGGCAGCTCCGGATGCTATCATAATAGTAAATAGCGATGGTTGTATTATCCTGGTAAACCAGATGGCCGAAAAGATGTTTGGCTATGAGCGTAGCGAATTGATGGGCAAGCCAGTAGAAATACTACTTCCAGAACAGTTTCGCGATGGCCACCAGCGACATCGCCAGGCCTATTTCTCCGATGCCCATACTCGGCCGATGGGTTCCGGGCTTGAGCTGCACGCCCAACACAAGAATGGTACACAAATTCCGGTCGAGATCAGTCTGAGTCCCTTGCAAAGTGACAATGGCCAACTGGTGACCGCGGTCGTGCGTGATATCAGCGAGCGACAAAAGGCGCGCGAGGCACTGGAGCAGCATGCGCGTGACCTGGAGCGCTCCAATGCCGAACTGGAACAATTCGCTTACGTGGCTTCACATGATCTGCAAGAGCCCTTGCGGATGGTCGCCAGCTACGCCCAACTACTGGGGCGCCGTTATCGGGATCAACTGGATACCGATGCGGATGAATTCATTGACTATATTGTTGATGGGGCCACACGCATGCAGGTTCTCATTAACGACCTGCTGGCCTTTTCCAGGATTGGTACCCGCGGTGGTGAGTTGCGTGCCACAGACACCAATGCGGTATTGCAACGAGCATTTAACAATCTACAACTCGCTATCGAAGATAACCACGCCAAAATCAGCTATGACCAGTTACCCGAGGTCATGGGCGATGAATTACAGCTAATACAGTTATTCCAGAATCTGATCAGCAATGCACTGAAGTTTCACGGTGAAGCAGCTCCGGTAATCCATATCGGTGCACAGCTCCAGGGTAAGGAAATTTTGTTCTCTGTTGCAGATCAAGGTATCGGTATCGAGCCGCAATATAGAGAACGAATATTCCTGTTATTCCAACGCTTGCATGGCAAAAAAGAATACCCTGGTACTGGAATTGGGTTGGCGATTTGTAAAAAGATCGTCGACAGACATAGTGGAAAAATATGGTTAGAGTCAGAGCCTGGCAAAGGAACAACATTTTATTTCACATTACCAACAATTAGTGAGGAGTAAGGAAAGATGGGAAACGTAGGCGGTGCAGGCATTAGAATTTTGTTGGTAGAAGATAATCCGGGTGATGTCCGTCTCACCAAGGAGGCATTAAAGGAAGCCAAGGTGAGGAATCAATTGTCAGTCGTTGAAGATGGGGTGGCTGCAATGGATTATCTACATCGCAAGGATGAGTATGCCGATGCTGAACGTCCGGACCTGATCCTGCTGGATCTGAATCTGCCCAAAAAAGATGGGCGCGAGGTACTCGAAGAAATCAAACAGGATGACAAATTAAAACGTATACCGATTGTTGTATTAACGACTTCTCACGCAGAAGAGGATATTCTTCGTACTTATAATTTACATGCCAACTGTTATGTGACTAAACCAGTAGACCTGGATCAGTTTATTAATATCGTCAAAAGCATCGAGGATTTCTGGCTCACCATTGTTCGTTTGCCTACTGAATAATGTACCATCTTAGAAAATTTACCTAGCCCAGATCCACTATGACAACCCGTTTTATTAAAGTACTTTTAGTCGAAGATAATCCAGGCGATGCACGGCTGGTGCGTGAGATGTTCAGCGACATCGGCGCCAATGAATTTATACTCACTCACGTAAATAGTTTAGATGAAGCGCTCAATCAACTGGACAAAGACCAGTTTGATGTCATGTTGCTGGATCTCTCATTACCTGATGCACAGGGACTGGAAGCCGTTAAGCATATCCTGGATGAATTTCCGAAACAGGCGCTCGTCGTATTGAGCGGCATGAACGATTCCAATTTGGCCATTGAGGCCGTCAAATTTGGTGCGCAGGATTATTTGGTCAAAGGAGAAGGCGATGGTAACCTCCTCACCCGCTCACTACGTTATGCCATCGAACGTAAACGAAGCGAAGAACGACTGGCCTATCTTGCGCAATATGACCCACTGACTGGCTTGCCAAACCGTTCCCTGTTCCAGGATCGAATGCAGGCAGCTATGCGCCATGCTGAACGCAATCACAACATCGTTGTATTGATGTTTCTCGATCTGGACCATTTCAAGGATATCAATGACAGCCTTGGACATAATGCAGGTGACATGCTGTTAAAAGATGTCGCCAAGCGCTTGCATGGTTGTATCCGCAATGAAGATACGATTGCACGACTGGGTGGTGATGAGTTCACTATTATTCTTCAGAATATTGATCATCGTGAGGACGCTGCATCGATAGCCTCCAAGATTATTGATGTCCTCTCTGCACCGTTTCTTTTGTATGACGAGGAAGTCTTTGTTACTACCAGTATCGGCATTGCAAGTTATCCCTCCTGTGGTAACAACGTCGAAACTGTTATGCAGAATGCAGACACCGCCTTGTATCGTGCCAAGAGTGAAGGGCGAAACAATTATCAATTCTTCGAAACTGAAATGAACTCTGAGGTCTCGGAACGCATGACAATGATCAATGATCTGCGACGTGCGGTACAGAACAACGAATTTACCTTATATTACCAACCTCTGGTTGAGGCTGAAACTGATGAAGTGATTGGTATGGAGGCGCTACTGCGTTGGCAATATCCCAAACAAGGGCTACTGCCAGCAAAGGAGTTTATATCTTTACTCGAAGAAACCGGGCTTATCGTTCCCGTTGGAGAATGGATATTACATGAGGCCTGTCGTCAGATCCGTCTCTGGCAACAAGCTGGATTACCGCCATTATGCATATCGGTTAATCTGTCGGTACGACAGTTCCATAAATACGATCTATTGAAGACAGTGACTAATGCGCTAAATGAAAACCAGATTGACCCAAAGTTACTGCAACTGGAGGTTACTGAGACCATCCTGATGGATCACTCCGGTGGTACATTAAAAATATTGGAACAACTACACCAACTGGGCGTACACCTGGCTATCGATGACTTTGGTACCGGCTATTCATCATTAAGCTATCTTAAAAAATATCCGTTTGACCTTCTCAAATTTGACCGTAGCTTTGTTGAAGAGATGAACACAAGTGCCAATGGCGCGGCTATTGTCGCCGCGGTCATTAATCTCGGTCATAGTATTAATATGTCCGTCATGGCTGAGGGAGTAGAAACCCAGCAGCAACTTAGTCTGCTACTTGATCGAAATTGTGATCAGTTCCAGGGCTACCTGTTCGCACCTCCCATGTCCGCCGATTCCTGTACAAAGTGGTTACAGGAAAAAGCAAACAAGCTGATGCCATCAAAGGCGTGACAATAGCGTAAACATCAAATAAACATCCCTTATAATAGTCCATGAAACAAGCACTCTATTGTGGCGTATCAGCCAGTAACGGATTTCTAGAGTCAGCCGCACTTAGAAGAGAACTCTCATCGGTAAGATATTTCAGGTAAAGTGTCGATAAGGATGACATCATGATAATCACTACTGGCCAGCACCTCATCACGAACGGCGACCCATTCTGCTCGGGATCAGGGAGTTAATTATCTTATTAAGTGAGTCGATCGGTTCCAGAGACAATGCTCCCCATTAATATTATTAATAATTTTAGTATCCCGAATAAATTAAAATAACAGGGCCCTTTATCCTCATCAAAAATAGGTAAATAAATGTAACAGTAAACATATTTGAGTATTATACTAAGTTATATTATATATTCGTTTAACCAATTCGCTTTACCAAATTAAGGAGGATGATATGTCAGGTGTCTATATCAATCGGGCCGATCCCTACCATAGACGGCCGAATGACAAAGGGTATTGTGTGGGATGGAAACTACGCTATGGATTTGAACGTGGTCATACCGATGAAGATATCACTTACGCCGAAGCTCAAAAAAAGGCTGAGGAGATGGCCAGGAAAGAACCCAACAAGGTCTTTTGGCCAGAGATGATCATGGATCCCAAGTTTCTGATGTAAGTCAGCATTTTAAATCAAATTCGGGGCAAGGGAATTGCCCCATCATCAATTCATCACCAGCCGTTCTGTTTTTAACAACCATTTTTTTATGCGATTTGAGTCACCATATTTACTCAACTTACCCCAGGACTCGAGCAGGACAATGATGACCGGCCTTGCGTTAATTTCTGTTTGCATCACCAGGCAATTACCCGCCTCGCTGGTGTATCCGGTTTTACTCAGGGT
>JASFLL010000194.1:0-4445 GCA_050118115.1 Thioalkalispiraceae bacterium | reverse complement strand
GGATTGATAACCCGATTGAGCGTCTCTTCGTACAGTTCTTTCAGTAACTCGCTGGCAGCATCAACTGATCGTTGCTCACCAATGATGCGAAACGTGTTGCCACGATTGTTCACCTCGACACCGAGACGTCGTTCAATCTGGCGCAGGTGTTCATCGAACTGGCCACACAGATTCGCCAGCCGTTCGTTGTCGGCGGGTTCGAGAACTAGATCGGAATAGTTAGCTGCAGTACTCAAAGTCTTGGTCAGGTTCGACGATAAGTTTAGAGGCTGTTAAAGGCAGGCGCCTTAGTTTCTAAAAGTGCGCTGTTCGCGAACTCGCTGTCCACAAGTTCTGCGCGTAGTGAGTTAGGAAATGCTTCGATTACTTTCACGTTTACAAATTTACCCAAAAGGTCTGAATCACCTCTAAAGTTTACCACACGATTGTTCTCTGTGCGGCCCGAGAGTTGGCCTGGATCTTTCCTGGATGGACCGGTAACCAGGATCCGCTGGTTCGTCCCTACCATGCTTCTGGATATCGCCTGGGCATGCTGACTAATGCGCGTCTGTAAAATCTGGAGACGCTGCTTCTTGACCTCAAGCGGCACATCATCCGGCAGACTCGATGCCGGTGTACCGGGGCGAGCACTGTAAATAAAACTGAAGGAGTGATCAAAGCCGATCTCGGCAATCAAATCCATGGTATCTGCAAAATCCTGGTCTGTCTCACCGGGAAAGCCCACAATGAAATCCGAGGAAATAGTGATATCCGGACGTACCTTGCGTAGTTTACGGATGATGGTCTTGTACTCCAGTGCAGTGTGTTTACGCTTCATCTGGGCCAGGATACGGTCCGAACCACTTTGTACAGGTAAGTGCAGGAAACTGACCAGCTCCGGGACTTCAGCGTAAACCTGGATCAGGCTATCACTCATTTCAATAGGATGCGAAGTGGTATAGCGAATCCGATCGATCCCTTCGATTGTCGCAACATACTGGATGAGCAAGGCCAGGTCGGCAAAGCCACCATCGTGCATCGGTCCCCGGTAGGCATTAACATTCTGGCCAAGCAGGTTGATTTCGCGCACCCCCTGTTCAGCCAGGGTTGCCACCTCAGCGATTACATCATCGAAAGGTCGGCTGACTTCTTCACCTCGAGTATAAGGCACGACACAAAAAGTACAGTATTTGGAGCAGCCTTCCATGATCGATACATAAGCACTGGGACCTTCTGCCACTGGTGTTGGTAAATGGTCAAATTTCTCTATTTCAGGGAAACTGATATCGATGGAGGGCTTATGTTTAGCCACCACTTCGTTGATCATTTCCGGTAACCGGTGCAGTGTCTGAGGACCAAAGACAAGGTCGACATAAGGGGCGCGTTTCAGGATGGCCTCCCCTTCCTGGCTGGCAACACAGCCACCGACACCAATAATGATGCTGGAATTGGCCTGTTTGAGAGGACGCCACATACCGAGCTGAGAAAATACCTTCTCCTGGGCCTTTTCGCGTATGGAACAGGTATTCAACAGCAGTACATCCGCCTGCTCTGGCTGGTCGGTCAATTCCAGGCCATGGGAGGCCGCGAGTACTTCGGCCATTTTTGCCGTGTCATACTCATTCATTTGACAGCCAAAGGTCTTGATGTGGAGCGTCTTCATTACTGGTTAATCATTACTCAGCCATAGTCAGGACGGGCAATACTAGCGAACGGCCTCAATTAATTCCAGCCAATTTCCATGATTTCCCCGAACATGCACACAATACACCGCCCTTCAGGGCACAAAAAACGGGTGCTCCAGAACCTGGGCACCCGTCATTTATAGACTCAGGGATAGTTTAGAGCTCGTTGTAACCAGTCTCGTCATGTAAGACATGATCCAGACCTTCCGTCTCTTCCTCTTCGGTGACACGTACGCCGACCATCGCATCAACCACTTTCAGGATAACCCAGCTCAAAAGGCCGCTCCACACCGCTGTGGCGATGACGCCAATGGCCTGAACCCCCAGCTGGTCAATCATGGAGGACAGCACACCAGTTTGCCCCTCGGGTGGTTGATTAATACCGCCAGCTGTAAAGGCAAATATACCCACTGCCAGCGTCCCCAGCACTCCACCCACACCATGGACAGGGAAAACGTCCAGTGAATCATCAATATGTAACTTGCGCTTGATGAACTGGGTCGAGAAATAGCAAACCACACCCGCGCTCAAACCGATAATCAGGGCCCCCATTGGGCCAACGTGACCTGACGCAGGCGTAATCGTACCCAGGCCAGCCACCATGCCTGTCACAATACCCAGCACACTCGGCTTACGATAACGTACCCATTCCAGGGTCATCCAGGCCAGGGAGCCAGCGGCAGCACTGATATGTGTGACCAGCATGGCGCTACCAGCATCCCGGAACAGGTCATCTCCTGAAGCAATGGCGCTCCCGGCATTAAACCCGAACCAGCCTACCCAGAGCATACCCGCACCTGTGACCGTCATGGTCATGTTGTGGGGCAGCATTGCCGTGGTCGGGAAGCCCTTGCGCTTCCCCATGTAGATTGCGGCTACCAGGGCAGCCACACCGGCATTCACATGCACGACCGTACCGCCAGCAAAATCAATCAACCCCATCTTGTATAGCCAGCCATTTTCGGCCCAGACCCAGTAGCAAACCGGCACATATACGATGAGCAACCAGAAGGCACTAAATAACATCATTGCCGAAAACTTCATACGTTCGGCGAAGCCACCTACGATCAGGGCTGGGGTGATAATCGCAAAAGTCATCTGGAACATCACCCACACCGTTTCAGGAATCTTGCCACTGGCGGAATCACGGGTCACACCTTCAAGGAAGAACTTGTGGAAATCCCCCAGGTAGGGGCCACTACCGTTTAGCGCCAGACTGTAACCGACGGCCACCCAGATAATAGAGGCCATACAGGTGATGGCAAAACACTGCATCAGGACCGAGAGCACGTTTTTAGAACGAACCAGTCCACCGTAAAAAAGTGACAGGCCAGGGATGGTCATAAACAGCACCAGGGCCGTCGCCGTCAGCATCCAGGCGGTGTACCCGGTATCAAAACCATCAGCTGCGAAAGCGATAGCTGGAACGGTCAGGGCGGCTACTGATAAAACAATCTGTCTCAGTCTGTATGCAAGCGAATTCGATGAGGCGAAACTCATACTCCTCTCCTTTTTATAATTCTTCTCGTGTTTTTTAGTCTGATTTTTTATGGGGGATGTTATACCACGGCTCGCATTGGAATGGCGCATTTCGGAGAAATTTTCTCAATCAGGCGTACCTATTCGGTGCAAAATAACTCAGCTTATTTATTGATTTATATACGATCTGTATTTTTCCAGTTAATTTTAGCTAGATTGGTGCAAAAAGCTGCACAGTTTAAGTGCCGGTTCAGACCCATGTCGCTAGCGCTATTTTTCAATCTGTTTGGACTGTTGCCAGAGCTCTTCCAGCCGTTCAGGGGAAAGGCTCTCAAGCCTGGATGAAGCATTAAGTGCTGATGACTCCATATCGCGAAATCGTTGTTCAAACTTGCTGTTAGCCTGACGCAACGCCTGCTCTGGATCGACACTGGCATGCCGACATAAATTGACACAGGTAAACAAGATATCCCCCATCTCTTCTGTGCGTGCCTGTTCATTGTCCCAGGCATCCTTAAGTTCCTTGATTTCTTCTGCCAGTTTCTCGAAAACACCCTGCTCATCCGGCCAGTCAAAACCCACCTGCGCCGCCCTGGACTGAATTTTTCTCGCCAGGCTCAAGGCAGGCAGTGAGCGTGCAATGCCATCCAGCTGACTGGAAGCTGCCGACCTGGTCTCTCGCTCCTGCTGTTTCAATTCCTCCCAGTGACGAGTCTGTGCTTGTTCATCTTCAAAGTGTGCGTCGGCAAAAACATGTGGATGACGACGTACGAGTTTGTCAGATATTGCGTTGACCACATCATTGAAATCAAAACGCGACTCTTCTTTGGCAAGCTGAGAATAGAAGACAATCTGAAAGAGCAGATCCCCCAGTTCGTCACAGAGCTCAGCGAAGTCTTCTCGCTCAATGGTATCTGCAACTTCATACGCTTCTTCAAGAGTATGCGGGACAATCGTCCTGTAAGTCTGCGCGCGATCCCAGGGACAGCCCCCTTCGGGGTCCCGCAAGCGAGCCATAATCTCCAACAGTCTGTTTATATCCGTCATAATCACGCTCTTTATCGATGCATCAGGTTATTGGGCACAGTACAATAGCAGACCTGTCTGATATACAAAACTAACGATGACACCTGAGCGATTTAAAAAATTACAAACTATCCTGCAACGCCGTCAGTTGGACCTGACGGTGTTGATGGACAATGTGCACAAACCGCACAACCTGTCAGCTATCTTACGCACCTGCGATGCCGTGGGCATTCACTCACTGCATGCTGTCACTAAAGAACGTTTTGTTAAAACAGT